>JACQDD010000260.1 GCA_016201265.1 Terriglobales bacterium
ATGGCCTGGCTTTGCTTCGGCCACTGGCTCTCGCCAACACGACACTTACACCTTTACCGCTACCCATGACGCCTGCACGACCGTCACGATGACTTCGACGAACGGGATCAATCTGTTTACGGATGCCTATTCGCCAAGCTTCGATGCGGCAGACATCTCCACCAACTACTACGCGGATTCTGGAGCCAGCAGCAGCGTGGAAAGCTTCAGCATGGGGATCACCGCAGGCGAAACCTACACCGTAACCGTTCATGATGTGCCTGCGGGGGCGGCCAGCGGGACTAACTATACCCTGCAGTTCTCCGGGTGCGCCTTCGCGTCGCTCACACCCAACCAACTCCCAGTGGCGCAGGCCCACGATGTGGCTGTGTTGGCGGGTTCCAAGTACACGGCCGATGCGTCGGTGGACAACGGGTCGTACGATCCGGACGCAGGCGACACGATTACCGTGACGCAGACGCCTGCTGGACCGTATCCAATCGGCGATACTCCCGTCATTCTGACCGTGGTGGACAGCAATGGCGCTACGGCTCAGGCAAATGCGACGGTGACGGTTACGGATCCTAAGATCACGGTGGCGGTCACGGCGGGCCTGACGTGGACCGCTGGAGCCGCGCAAACCCAGAACGTGGCAACGCTCACTCACTCCATCGGGGTGGCGAGCGACCACGTAGCAACGATCTCCTGGGGTGACGGCACGGCCAACTCGACCGGCACCGTGACGGGAACGGCACCCGACTTTACGGTCAGCGGTACGCATACGTTCGCCTCCGGGGGCACGAAGACCATCACCGTCTCCGTGCAGGATGGGCACGGTGGCACTGGATCGCAGGCCGGCGATGTCACAGTCACCGACTTCGACTTTGGCGGGCTGGCACTGCCCTCCAAGACGGTAAACGCAGGAGCGTCCGCGACGCAGACGATCACGATCCGACCGAATCCAGCGCCGTGGAACTCGGCCGTCACGTTCGCCTGCTCCGGGCTGCCGGCGCTGACGACGTGCACCTTCAATCCGACGAGCGTAACTCCCGGCAACAGCAACGCTGCGTCCTCACTGACAGTTGCTACGACGGGGCCGAATGCAGCGATGATTTGGCAGCCAAGCGCGTCGCTGCTTGCGACCTGGCTGGGGTTTGGCAGCCTCGGTCTGTTCGTGGCCGCGATCGGTACACCTCGACGCAAGCGAGTGGCGCGCGTAGTTCTCGGGTTGCTGGTGTTTGGCGTCGTAACGTTGACACTCGTCAATTGCGGTGGGAGTTCAGCTCGCGGGGGTACTCCGGCAGGCACATACACCATCACGGTGACGGCGACGTCAGGAGGAGTCAGCCATCCAGCCACCTTCCAGCTCACGGTGAAATAGGAGCTGCGCCATTTTCCGGAATAGGGCGGTCGCCAGACCGCCCTGTCCGGCTTGAATTGCTCCCGGCCGCCAGTGTATAAATACAAAGAGAGAGCTTGTAAGTTATTGATTTTAGCGGAAGTGGTGGAACTGGCAGACACACCATCTTGAGGGGGTGGCGCCGAAAGGCGTGGGGGTTCAAATCCCCCCTTCCGCACCATCGTTTTGATCCTCGCACAGAGATTGCGAATTCGGGCTTCGGCTCAAACGGAGTTTTAGGTATGTGGGTAACGGTTCTAATCACGATAGTTCACGTAATAGTCAGCCTGTTCCTGATTGCTGTCGTGTTGCTGCAGAGCGGCAAGAGCGGCGATCTGGCGGCGGCCTTTGGTGGCCAGGGCAGCCAGACTGCGTTCGGCCCGCGCGGAGCGGCCACAGCTCTCTCCAAGGCGACCACCTGGTCAGCCATTATCTTCATGGTCACTTCGATCACGCTTTCGATCTACGCTTCGAAAAGGGCGGGGCCGGCGTCGGTGCTCTCGGGAGTGAAGCCCGGGCAGACGCAGTCACAGCCGGCGCAACCTCAGCAGGCACCGACACCATCGCAGAAGTAGCTGTCAGTTCTCGGCTGTCAGCAAGCTTACGCGGCTGCCGCTTGTGGACCCTCATGGCTGAGAGCCGCGAGCTATCTCAGATACGGATTCCCTTCCCTTTCCTCTCCAATCGTGGTTTTCGGGCCGTGGCCTGGAATGACCACCGTCTCATCGGGCAACGCCAGCACCTTCTGATGCAGCGAACGCATGATTTTTTCGAATGATCCACCCGGGAGGTCGGTGCGCCCGATGCTGCCGGCAAAAAGCGTGTCTCCGGCGATGAGCAGTTTATCGGCCGGGAAATAGAGGCACACGCTGCCTTCGGTGTGGCCGGGGGTGTGGAGGACGTTGGCCGACAAGCTTCCTGTTTTCACATCGTCCCCGTGGCTGAGGTTGGCGTCGATCTTGACGTCACCGGGCGAGGCCATGCCGACCCAGGCGGCTTGCACGTCCAGCATCTTCAAGAGCGCATAGTCATTCTGATTGAGCAGGATGGGGGCGCCGGTCAGCGCGCGCAGTTTCACGGCGCCGCCCACATGATCAATGTGGGCGTGGGTGATCACGATCTGCTTCACTTTGAGTTTGTGCTTGCGAATGATGGCGGCAATTTCTTCGATGTCGTCGCCCGGGTCGATGACCATCGCGTCACGGGAAGATTCGTCGCCGACGACGGAGCAATTACACTGCAGCGGGCCTACCGGGAGGATTTCGTGGATCATGCAGACCTATTCTCGCTTAGCGGGAAAGGATTCACCACAGAGACACAGAGAAAGTCAGAAGGAAGAAGTCAGATTGCAGAAGTAGAACCGAATTGCAGAGGTCAGATTGCAGAGGTGAAAATCTCACTTCTGCAATCTGCCTTCTTACTTCTAACTTCTCTACGATGCGGCTGCGGTCTGACCGGTTCGGTTCTGGTCGGCGCGGAAGCGCAGAAGGGCGGCGATGTTGCCGGCGCGATCCAGTTCGGAATGCTCCTTCAGGTAGAACAACTCGATGTCGCGGCGGATGGCGATCGGGATGACGGCATCGCAAACGTCGCTGAGTTCGCGCGTCGAACTGCCGCATGCCCCGCACGATGGCACCATGTGGGCGTCGAGATGGCCGCAGTGAGTGCACTCGACAGCATGGGCAGAGTAATTCTCGGTCAGGAATAGCGTCTGGACTTCGCCGGTCTCGAGCGCGCGCAATACGCGGCGCAGGCCGGTCACACCGCGTCCGTTGGCCTTGGCGAAGTCGATCGCCTCTTCGGCCTTGGTGCGGCCGCGCTCTTCGATCCACTTCTTGAGCATCGCGTCTGCATGGTTACGGATTTCTTCGTCGCCCACGCTGGCCACGTCGGCGGAGAACCTTCCGATCAGGCGCTGCTTGACGTAGGGATGCAGATGAGACTCGAACTCTCGCCAGTTGCTGTCCTGGCAACCGACGATGAGCCTCTGCCAGAGACCCTTTTCCAAATCGGTGCGCAGACGCTCAGAGACTGCCTTGAAATGATGCAGTGCTTCTTCGGCGACGCGGCGCTCGGCGTGACCAGCCTCGTATCCGTTGTAGCCGTAATTGGCGGCGTTGCGCGAAAGCATGTGGACGATGGCGTCCCGCTCGCGGAGATCGTCGAGACGAAGATCAAAGAACCGGGCGCGTTGCCGGTCCACCATGGCCACACACAGGTCGGGTTGGGCGCCCAGCAGAACGGCCAGGGGCTTTAACTGAAGGCGGGGCTGGAGGTAAATTCGCGTGGTTCCCAGCCGCGGCGGCAGGTCGAACTCCTTCCAGAGGTTGTGCGCGGAGCAGGCGAAGACGGCGTGGCCTCGGGCATGACCGCGCAGGCGGGTGGCGACTTCCAGCACGCGGTCGAGGTCGGCATGGAGCCAGCCGTTTTTGCCCTTGCCCTCGGCCTCCTTGAGAGCCTGCTTGACGACTTCCTTTGCCAAGATTGCCTCGTGGCGATGCGAGCGGTCCTGAGGTGGATCGGGTTGGAAGTAGAAGCTCAGGGCATAGGCGCCCTTTTTTTCGTCTGCTTGAAAGGCAGCCAACTCACGGATTTCGTCCCGAGTCATCATCCGATTCTCCTTGAGTGGTCAAATTCGAGCTTTCGCGATGAGTTCCTTGTGAAATTCGTGAGCCACGAAAGGTGCGTTGCGCACCCGCTGGCGAGCCCGGTCGATGGACTCGCGCACGGCCTCCGGATGCCGGCCAGTAATGGCGGCGATTTCGGGCAAGGAGAAGCCCTCGATGCCATAGAGGAGGAAGGCCTCACGATCGGTACGGGCGGCGCCGCGGAGCGCGGCTTGCACCAGAGTGATCATTTCGTCGGAATAGGCGGCCTGCTCGGGCGTGGTCAGGCGGCGGTCGGCGATGACGCTCTCCTTGGTCCAACCCTCGTCGGACTGATGAAACTGGAGCGCGGCTTCGTCGGACGCCAGAACGTTCTGACGCCGCCGGCTGTCTTCGAGATGGACGGGAGATTCCAGGTCATTCAAACGCGCACTCATCTCATCCATGGCCTGCATCGCAAGTCGGTACAGCCAGGGTTCGAGGGCGAGCTTTTCCGGGCGGTCGCCGTCGCTCAGGGCCTGGACAATCACTTCGTCCACCACCTCTTCAGTAGAGAGACCCTCTTGGGGACGGTCTTGCGCGTCGTGCCGGAAGTAGAGTTCGCGATCAACGAAGCGCTCCAGACGGGAAAGATTGGCATTCACATAAGAGCGGATGTCGTCGGCGGAGATGGTCGGCGGCAAGACCGCGGCTACAGTCTGCTCGAAGGGGACGCCTGGCTCCGGAGATTCCTGCGGACCACTCCGCCAGCGGCGCCATTTATGGCTGGAGCGCAGCAGTTCCTTGTGCCGGTTGATCTG
>JACQDD010000254.1 GCA_016201265.1 Terriglobales bacterium
CTCGGGGAAAGCGCAAGAGCCCGAGAACCACAATCATGGCGACTGTGAAGACGGCGAAGATCCAGTACATCGAAGCCCACGGGAGCGCGGGCGGCGTCAACTTGGCCAGGATTTGCAGCAGAAGGTTACTGTGCGAAGAAGTCTTGCCCAGATTCTCGACCAGATAGGAGTAGATTCGCGGGCTGGCAAACGAAGCGGTCCCGAAGACCAACTGCGCGAACGCGGAATTGAATGCGAAATGCTCCTCACCACCCGAGACCCGCAAGAGCGGATTGATGGCGACTTGCAGCGTAGCCATGCCCGCGCCCATGATGAACAGCGACCCGACCGCAACGTGGTAGGCCGGGAAAAGCGCAAAGCTCAGGGATCCGATCGTGCCCGCGAGGAAAGCAGCGATCATCACGGGTTTTTCCGTGAAGCGTTCCACCCAGAAGCCAGCGGGAATCGACATCACGCCATAAGCAATGAAAAAAGAAAATGGGAGCAATGCCGCCGCAGTCAAGCTGACGCCGAAGCTGCTGATAATGTCGGGCACAATCGGTCCGAGAATATTGGTCAGCAGTGACATCACAAAGAACGTCAGAAAGACCAACCCGACCATGGTGCGGTTTCGTGCCATATTCAAGACGATCCCTTCGCTGTTCCTTCTACTCCGTCGTGGTAACTTTCGTGGCCAGCACAAAGCGGCCCGGCTCGCGTCCCGCCTGGGCTGCCAGAGCGAGCGTGATCATCTGCACCGGCAGGATTTCCAGGATTTGCCGAATGGCCGGAGTGTGCTCGCCCAGCCGGCATGAAGGCGATGGCGCATCTCGATCCACAAGTTCTGCTCGTCCTTCCTCCTGAAGGATGTCCGACAACAGGCGCTGATTGAGGTCACGCGTCTTCGCGTCGCCAGCAAACACCAGGACGAACGTTTCTTTGCTTAACATTTCAAAGGGGCCATGGCGGAAAGCAGCGCTGCTCATGCCCTCAGCGTGAAAGTGGTCGGACTCCTTTACGATCAGCGCACCCGTGCCGACAGTAGCCAGCGACGCTCCGCGGCCGACCAGGAACAGGTGGCGAATGTCCTTAAGGAGCGCGGCAAGGGTTCGAACGCAGGCTTTCCAATCGGCCAGATAAGCAGCGGCTGCGGGGCAGGCATGTTTCAGCTCCTGGCGCGTACGCCGAAGGTCGCGTTCACACAAGACATCCCCCAGCCATTTCAGCGCCATAAGCGCCGTTACGTAGGTCTTGCACGACACAGAAAACTCGTTGCCCGCTTGAGTAAGTACAGCTGCATCGGCGTGCCTGGCCAGCGGACTCCCGGGAGTGTTCGTGATAGCGATCACGGCGCTCCGCTGGTGGTTCGTTTGCACCAACCTCACCATCTCCGCGCTTTGCCCGGACTGC
>JACQDD010000253.1 GCA_016201265.1 Terriglobales bacterium
GCCGACGCGATGGGGGTGTGGGTAGATCATGCCACCGTGAAGATCCGGCCGAACAGCCCTTCGAAGCCCGAACAAGCCTCCGCACAGCTCAAAGCGGCTCGCAATGAGTTTGAATCTTTCCAATTGGTGGTCACCGCCGACCATGGCGCGCTCTCCGGGGTCGATGTCTCCGTCAGCGATCTGAACGATTCCCAGGGCCATTCGATTCCCTCCGGCAGCATCATGCTCTACAAAGAGGCCTTCATCAACGTCAACACCCCTTCGACCATTCAGGGGGCGACGGGAGAGTGGCCCGATGCGCTGATTCCGAAGAAAGACGAGTACGTCGGAGAGCTCCGCAATGCTTTTCCTTTCTCGGTAGGAGCAGGCAGAAACCAGCCGGTGTGGATTGAGCTCTACATCTCTTCCACCACCCCAGCCGGTGTCTACTCCGGGTCGGCCACCGTCACCGCCTCCGGCCAGAATCCGGTAGTCGTTCCGATCCAGCTCACCGTCTGGAATTTCACCCTCCCTTCCACCGCCACCCTTAAATCGGCCTACACCATCGATTTTCATCGGATTCCGGAGGGGCATGGCCTCGGCGGACTGAATGTCGCAAGCAGCGCGCACCTCAATCTCATTAAAACCTATGCGAAGGCGAACCTGCTTCATCGGATCACCAATGACGTTCTACCGGCGGCGCACGCGCTGAACGATGGCTGGGATACGTTCGATCCGCTCTATGGACCGCTTCTCGATGGAACGGAGCGGCTGCCGGGGGGAAAGCTTCCGGGGGCGAAGATGACCAGTTATCGGATGTCGGTCTGGGATAATTGGACCGATACCCGTTTTATCCAAGCATTTGTCGCTCATGCCCGCGCCCGGGGTTGGTTCTCGCGTCTGTTTGAATATGTCTGGGATGAGCCGAAAACCCGGGCCGATTTTAATGCGATTCGCACCCGCGCACAGGCGCTCCACCGGGTCGACCCGGCCTTAAGAGCGCTCGTCACCACGAGCCTGCAGAAAGCAGAGGAGTTCGGCGCGGCCGACGTGATTAATCTATTTGCTCCCACCATTCGGTTTGTGGATAACAAGCCGAATCCGCACGATCCGCTCGGCCCCGTTCCGGGCGGGGTGGCGACTGTCGGGAATCAGAGAAATAAATATGGGAGGGAAGTCTGGTGGTATCAGGCCTGCGGGAGCCACGACTGCGGCGGCCCCGGCGGCGGCCGGGACGATCGGGACGGCTATCACACCAATTGGCCCTCATACATGATCGACCTGCCGGCGATGTTCAGCCGGATCATGCAGTGGCAGAGCTTCAAGTACAACATTCAGGGAGAGCTCTACTACGACATGGTCTATGCTTTCGGAGCCGCCGATCCGTGGAAGACGCAGTACTACTTCGGCGGCAACGGAGACGGCACCCTCTACTATCCGGGCAAGCCGAGCAAGATCGGCGGGAAGACTCATATCCCCATCGAATCGATCCGCCTGAAGCTGCTCAGA
>JACQDD010000261.1 GCA_016201265.1 Terriglobales bacterium
CCTGTCACCTTCCCGGTGCATTTTGTCCTCAGAAGGTCGGTTACCTGCTAACTCCCCAGAGGCTGATCCACCGGCCTCCCGTGACTCTGTTCGCAAAATCCGACCTTCGCAGCCTTGGCTTATCGACGGATCGGGGCTTTCAATCTGTGCTTGACAGGCGGCAACAAATATGATACGAAGACGTACGAATATGGAGGAGCGAAAGACGAACGGTGTGGCCCCTGTTCCTGCCAAGAACATGCAGGTCGCCGCAGCAATCCTTTCCCGGATTCGGACGGCCCCGTGGTTTTCCCGGGTCGGGTCCAAGGACTTTGGCGAAGAATGCCACGCGGCGGTACGGAGTTACCTCTCCGCCTGCGGTTTTGATTCTGGCCGCGTTCGGTGGGGGGCGAGCTGGGAGGAGACCTGCGCCGTTCTGCGGGCAATGGATGACGCCGCAGCCCTGTGGCCGGTGGAAGAAGGAGTGCGCCAGCAAGCGGCCCGCGCTGCCGGATCGGCAGGACGAGCGGAGATGCTCGACTCGTTGCTGAACCAACTGAGCGAAGCCGGCTACGAGTGGGTTCGGCCCGCCTTCGCAGAGGAGGAGTTGGCCCGCGTGGCCAGCGGAGCACTGTTGTGGACCGCTGCCAGTGCGGTGACATACGCTTTGGCGGAGGATCTATTGGAAGAGACGAAGAACTTGTTTCTGCCGAAGCTGCGTGTTTTCGAGGGCGGGCACTGGCCGCTGGGCATTCATGCGGGCATATTTCTGGTTGTCTGACGTGGAGCGATAAGAGTCGATGCTCGAATGGAACCGAAACGGTGGGATCGCCCGCGTGAATGGTTTGTTGGACGAGATTCTACCCAGCAACCGATTTTACCAACAGCGTCTGAAAGTGAGCGGCCCCTGCCGCAGCGCCGAGGATTTTCTGGCAGTTCCGATGCTAATGAAAAAGGAATTGGTGGCAGACGCGTTGGCCCATCCGCCTTACGGCACCAATCTCACGTATCCTTTGGAACGGTATGTTCGATATCACCAAACGTCGGGCACGACAGGAACTCCCCTTCGGGTCTTGGATACGGCCGAAACATGGGACTGGTGGGGCCGTTGCTGGGTGGAAGTCCTCCGGTCGGCAGGAGTCACGGCCAAGGATCGCCTTTTTTTCGCTTTCTCCTTCGCGCCCTCCATTGGCTTTTGGTCTGCCTATCACGGCGCCTCCATGTTGGGATGTTTGTGTATTCCCGCAGGAGGGACCAGCTCATCGCAGCGACTGCGCATGATTCTAGACACAGGTGCGACAGTGCTGCTCTGCACGCCGAGTTACGCGCTTCACCTTGCTGAGGTCTCCCGGAGGGAAGGCATTAACCTCAGAGACTTGCAAGTCCGCATCACCATCCACGCTGGAGAGCCGGGCGCCAGCATCCCAGGCACGCGAGCGAGAATCCAAGAGACGTGGAACGCTCTGGTGATTGATCATGCGGGAGCCACCGAAGTCGGCGCCTACGGTCTGGGCTGCTTGCGAGGTCGTGGCGTGCATGTCAATGAGGAGGAATTTATCGCGGAAGTAGTGCGTCCGGGGACTTGCGAACCCGCTGCAGAAGGAGAACTTGGGGAGCTCGTCATCACGAATCTCGGCCGCGGCGCATGGCCGGTGATTCGATACCGCACCGGCGACCTCGTGCGGGCTCGACGCGGATTATGTGAATGCGGGTCCAGCTATTTGCTGCTGGATGGGGGCATCGTTGGGCGAGCGGACGAAATGATCACGGTGCGCGGGATGAATGTGTTCCCATCGGCTTTAGAAGACGTGATTCGGTCGGTTGCGGATTTGGCCGAGTACCGCATCATTGTCACAAAGAACGGCGAGATGGACGAACTCGTTGTGGAACTGGAGGCCAGCCGACCGCAGTGCAACCAGGTTTCCCAAACGATCCGGCATCAGATGGGGATTCGGGTGAACGTCCGTCCGGCTGCTCCCGGATCGCTTTCTTGCTCTGACGGCAAAGCGGGGCGCATTGTGGATCTGCGCCACGCGCGGTGAAGGGCATGTCGCAGGATTTCGACAGCAAGGTTGTCGTCATCACGGGGAGCGCGCGGGGCATAGGTTTCGGTCTGGCGCGTTATCTCGCTTCGGCCGGCGCGGCGGTGGTGGTCAATGACGCCGGGCTGGAACTGAACGGCAGTTCGGGGGATCCCGGGCTGGCGCAGCATGTCGCAGAGGAGATCAGACGCCAGGGCGGCAGGGCGGTGGCGTCAGGAGACTCAATCGCCCGGCCCGCGACGGCCGAAGGGCTGGTGGAGCTGGCGCTGCAGGAATTCGGACGACTCGACGTATGGGTGAATGGTGCAGCCATCACGAGTGACCGCATGCTCTTCAATATGACCGACGAGGAATGGAGCCGCGTCATCGACGTGAATCTAAGCGGCGCGTTCTACTGCCTGCGCGCGGCTCTACGCCACATGCGGCAGCGTCGCGCCGGCAAGGTGATCAACGTTGTATCCACGTCGGGCCTGATTGGCAACGTGGGGCAGGCGAACTACGCCGCCTCCAAAGCGGGTCTGGTGGCGCTGACGCGGGTGGCGGCGATGGAGATGATCCGCTACGACGTGTACGTGAATTGCGTAGCGCCCTTCGCCTGCACTCGAATGACGGAAAGCCTTAAGGGCACAACGCCCGAGCAGCAAGCCTATTTGGAGCGAGCCCGCCGGGCGCGGGTCGAACACATCATGCCTTTCCTCGCTTACCTGGCCAGCGACGCCTCCGATGGGATCACCGGCCAAGTTTTCGGGGCGAGAGGAAACGAGATCTTCTTATTTTCGCAGCCCCGGCCGGTCCGAAGCGTCGGCCGGGCAGGCGGGTGGACCTTGGAAGGCGCGCAGAGGGCTGTGGACACGTTGCGCCCGGGATTCACCAGCCTCGAGACCGATCTGGAATTGTTTCAATACGAGCCCCTTGTGTAGCCCCAGGAGACCAACATGGAACCAAGTGGAGCCAAGTTTTCCCAGGAAGTGGCCGATGTGGCGACGGCGCAGCGGATCGGGGATGAGTATGTGATCGCCATCTCGAAAATCATCGCCAGCCACACCATGAACGAGCTTTACGGCGCCCAGGTATTTGACGAGCCGGCGATCGCGCTGGCGCCCACCCCTTACGAGAAATGGCTTACGTGCCGGATCGCGATGGAAGAGTACGGCCACCACGTTCGCTTCCGGCGACTGGCCGACGACCTCGGCATCCCGGAGGAGAAGCTCGATCCGGCCCAGCGTCATCTCAGCATCTTCGAGTACGAGCTGAAGGGCTGGCCGGAGTTTCTGGCGCTAAAAGCGCTGGCCGACCTGGCGGAGATCCTGCAGATGGAGGACCTGCTCGTGTGCTCCTACATCCCGTTGCGCATCCTGGCCAGGGAACTAATGCCGGAAGAAAAATTTCACGCCGGCTACGGGAGAAGCCGGCTGTCGGCCCTCGCTCAAACCGAGGATGGCAAACAGCAAGCGCAGGCAGCGGTCGACAATATCTTCCCGGTCATCCTCCCGTTTTTTGGTCAGAGCCGCTCCAAAAACAATGAACTCTTCCGGAAGTGGGGCGTTAAAGTCCACTCGAACGGCGCCATGCGTGGCGACTTCATTTCCCGTGTCCAAGAGATGACTTCGACGCTTGGCCTGGAGATGCCGGCTGTGCCGCAGGGCTATGTGACCGACCTGGACGAATTTCAACGACGGGAGGATTAACCCATGGCAGTCGCATCACCAACACAGGACGATCGACAGCAATACTACGAGGAACTGGAGGGGCTCCAGATGGGCCCTCTCTGGGCCATTCTGCGGAGCACCCTGACGCGCGAGCCGCAGCGCCGCGAAGTCCCCTTTCTGTGGCCGTGGAGCGTCGTGAGACCCCAGCTTCTGCGGGCCGGCAAACTTGTCACGGCGGCGGAGGCCGAGCGTCGCGTGCTGATGTTTCTCAATCCTGGAAACCCGGCGCGAATCGGCGCCACGGCCACCTTGTATGCGGCCATGCAGTTGATCCTGCCGGGCGAGTGCGCACGGGCCCACCGGCACACACCCGCCGCCCTGCGCTTCATTGTCGAAGGAGAGGGCGCCTTCACCTGCGTGAACGAGGAAAAAGTCACTATGTCGCCCCGCGACCTCGTCCTCACCCCCCCGATGGTTTGGCACGACCACGGCAACGATGGCGGTCAGCCGGTGATGTGGCTCGACGGCCTGGACATTCCGCTCCTGTTGTCGTTGAACGGCGTGTTCTTCGAAGAGTACGACGGCGAGGCGCAGCCCAGCAGCATGCCGCCCGCGAGATCCGAAAGACTCTATGGCCGGGGGCTGTTCCCCGGCGGTTCCGCGGCCGGCCCGGCGCAATCCTATTCGCCCGTGTGGACCTATCGGTGGGTGGACGCGCGGGAGGCGCTGGATTGCCTGCGCCGCAGCAGCGAGCCCGACCCCTTCGACGGCTTTATCCTCCGCTACGTGAATCCATCGAGCGGTGGAGAAGTCTTGGCCACCATCGGGTGCCGTCTTCAGTTGATCCCGAAAGGAATTCACACCAGGGCCCACCGGCACTCGACCAGTTGCGTCTATCATGTCGCCGAGGGCAGCGGGTTTTCCGTTGTGAACGGGGTCCGCTTGGACTGGCGCCACGGCGACACCTTCGCGGTGCCGATCTGGTGCTGGCACGAGCATGCGGCGGACGCTGAAGACGCCGTGCTCTTTTCCTTCTCCGACGAGCCGGTCATTGGCGCGCTGGGCCACCGTCGCGAGCAGGCGTATTTGGGAAACGGCGGCTTTCAGGCTGTCGAATCCGTGTTTGGCGCGAAATGACAGCAAACGCCAAAGCGCCGTTTGTTTGGGAGAGCCGGGTCCGGTACCTCGATACCGACGCCTCGGGCCGGATCCATTATGCCAGGCTTTTCCGCCACGTCGAGGACGCCGAGCATGAGTTCATGCGTTGGATCGGGTTTTCCTACCGCGAGATCGAGAAAGGCGGGCTTCGGTTTCCAAGAGTGCGGTTGGAATGCCATTATCTGGCTCCGCTGTCCTACGACGACGTCATCGGCGTCACGGTCGTGGTCGAGAACGTAGGCCGATCTTCCTTCACGCTGGGATTCGCTGTTTGCCAGGGAGAGAAGATGGCGGCCAAGGGCAAGGTAACTATCGTTTGCCTTGACACGGAAGCGCAACGTTCGCACGCGCTTCCAGATGAGCTTCGCGGGGCTCTTGCCGAGCGAGTCCCCGCCTTCGACGAATCCTTTTGGATGAGCTTCACCGAATGAAACTTGTGACGTATCGAAACACGCACGGAAGCCGGGCCGGCGCAGTATGCGGCGAGTGGATTGTCGACCTGAACAGGGCCGATGCGGCGCTTCCCGCTACGATCGTCGAGCTGCTGGAGGCAGGTACTCCAGCGCTGGAGAGAGCCGATGGCGTGGTGCAGTCGTTGGAGCGCCAGGTGAGTGACGGTCAGCAGCAGACCCTGCAAGAACGAGGCCTCCTGGCACCATTGTCGGAGGCAACGCTGCTGGCTCCCGTGCCGCGTCCTCCGAAGTTGCTCGCGGTGTGGGTGAATTACATGGAACACGGCAATGAGGCCGCCATCACCCCTCCTACCGCCGCTCCTCTGTTCTTCACGAAGTTCTCCACCGCCGTCATCGGGCCAAAGCAACCGATCGTTCTTCCGAAAATCAGCACGAAAGTCGACTACGAAGCAGAACTGGCGCTAGTGATCGGCAAGCGGGGTAAGAACATACCGGCCGAAAGAGCCTATAATTACGTTGCCGGCTACACGATTCTGAACGACGTAAGCGCGCGCGATTTTTCGCTGAAGGCCCTGCTGGGGGTCGTGGGGCCCTCTGACGTCCAGAAGTCTTTTGACACTTTTGCGCCGATGGGACCGTGGCTCGTGACGGCCGACGAAATTCCGGACCCCCATGCGCTTCACATCCGGCTCAGCATCGGCCACGACGTCTTGCAAGATTCGAGCACCGGCGAGATGATCCATCGCATTCCCGCGATCATCGCCTACATCTCTTCGATTGCCACGCTGGAGCCGGGCGACGTGGTCACCACCGGAACGCCCCCTGGCGTGGGCTTTGCGAGAACGCCGCCACGATGGCTGCGGCCCGGCGAGACCGTTCAGATCGAGGTCGAACGAATCGGCGTGCTCGAGAATCCTGTGGTGTCGGAGTGACGCTTGGACCACCACGCTGGGGCGGAGCTACGTGCAGAGCGAGCTCAACAGAGGTGCCAGAGAGCCCAGGCCTGGTACCGGGAGCTGAATCTCTTGACGCCGACAACCAACGGTTCTATTCCATAACTAATACGAATACGTATTTGCCTCTTTGAAATAAGGAGTAGCGACCTATGGACGCTCTGGTGGCTCTGCCTACCTCCCTCCGGTATTTCGGCGTCGCCCGAAAGTTGGCGCCTACCATCATCGCCGCAGCCCTGGCTCTGGTGTCTCAGGCAATCATAGTCATGCCGCTGCGCGCGCAGGCGGTGACGGGAACGATTCACGGGACCATCTCAGACACGACCGGCGCTCGGGTGCCCGGAGTGCCGATCCTTGCGATGAACCTTCTTACCGGCGAACCCCGCACGGCAACCAGCGACAGCGCAGGGGATTACATCTTTCCGGTGCTGCCCGTGGGACAGTATCGCATTCAGGTGGAAGTACAGGGGTTCAAGAAGTTCACCCGTGAGGGAATCACCCTGAACGTCAACCAGAATGCGCGAATTGACGTGAGTCTGGAAGTTGGTGCGGTGTCGGAGGTGCTGACGGTGACAGGGGATGCGCCACTGGTGGACACCCGCCAGGTCCAGCATGGCGGGCTGGTGGACTCTCGACAGGTCAGTGATCTGCCATTGAACGGCCGGAACGTCTACGATCTGGTGTCGATTCTGCCGGGCGTGTCGGCGGTCAGACTGCCCACTGTGCAGGATCGCAACGGCAACTTCATCCGTGTCAACGGCAGCCGGAGCCGCCAGAGCACGTTCCTGCTGGACGGCGGCTTCAATAACGATCAGTGGCGGAACAATGGCAACTCGGCGCCAAACCCGGACGCAGTGGAGGAGTTCCGGCTCCTCACCAGCAACTTCAGCGCAGAATACGGCCGCTCCCCTGGCGGAGTCGTCAACGTGGTCACCAGGTCAGGCACGAACCAGTTCCGCGGAACGCTATTTGAATTCCTTCGCAACAACAAGCTGAACGCGCGGAACTTCTTCCGGCCGACGGTCACGCCCCTGCGCCAGAATCAGTTCGGCGCTTCAACTGGCGGCCCGATTCGAAGGAACAAGCTCTTTTTCTTCGGTTCCTACCAGGGGCTCCGGATTCGCTCGAGCGCGTTCCAAAACGCCGCGCTGACGGCGACGCGGCCCGAGCGCCAGGGCGATTTTTCTTCGGCCTCGGCAAGCCAGCGACCAGTCGATCCAGACAGCAAGACCCCGTTTCCAGACGGCCAGATCCCGGCCTCACGGCTGGATCCGGTTGCGTCGAGAATTCTTCAATTGGTTCCGTTTCCCAACACGCCCGACGGCCGGCTGGAAGTGGAAGCACCGACCACTTCCGATGAGGACCAGGCCTTGGCTAAGATCGACTACCAGCTCAGCGATGGGCACCGGTTGTTCGGCAGTTTCTTTGCGGTCGAGGGCAACAGCTTCCAGCCTTTTGGGGGCGGCTCTCAGATTCCGGGTTATGCTGCGACGGACGACAACTACAGCCAGCAGAACCTGGTAGTCAATGAGGACTGGCTCATTTCTCCGGCGTTGCTGAATCAACTGCGATTTACGTACAGCCGGAAGGCAACGAACACTTTCGGCCTGGTCCGGACAAGCTGGCCGGACTTTGGCAGCCAGGTTAAACTCGGCGCTTTGCCCCCAAGCCCGCCGCAGATTTTCATTACGGGCCGCTGGCAGATGGGGAGCGCCGGGCAGGCCGCTTCGCTGGATGACAGCTTTGGCTGGTCCGATACGCTGACGTGGGTGCGGGGCAAACACAGCATTAGAGCCGGTTCCTGGTATCTCTACAACCGATTTGATGCGACGACGAGCTGGCTAGGGGCTGGGCAGATCCGCTTCTCGGGCAACTTCACGAGAAACGCCCTCGCCGACTTCCTGCTTGGCCGCGCGCAAAGTTTCCGCCAGAACAACGGTGCTGATCGGCACTTCCGCTCCCACAATTGGCACAGCTTCGCGCAGGATGACTGGAAAGCTCACCGGAAAGTCACTTTCAACCTTGGGCTGCGCTATGAACTCAATACCCCCTATGTCAGCCTGACTGATGAGTTCCAGACCTTCCGGTTCAGGACACCATCCCAAGTTATCTCCAAAGCTCCGCTTGGCATGTTGTTCCCCGGTGATGCGGGCGTGCCACGTGGGATCGCGAAGTTGGATGCAAACAATTTCGCTCCCCGTTTGGGCATCGCCATCGACCCGTTCGGCAACGGCAAGACGGCCATCCGCGCCGGTTACGGAATCTTCTACGCGATCGGGCACGCCAACTTCTCCTCGGACCTTCAGGGGCAGCCTTTTAAAATCGACTTCACAGTGTTTGGGACGCCCAGCCTTGTCGATCCCTACGCGACCACGCCTGGCGGGAGCCCTTTCCCCCACAAGTTCGTGCCGGACAACCCGCGCTTCTTCTTGCCGGTGACTGCCAGTTACCTTGCTGAGACGTTTGCAACTCCGTATGTATGTCCAACACTACAGCCTGACCCTGGAGCAACAGCTCATGAAGAACCTGAGCGTGCAGGCTGCCTATGTCGGGAATGTCTCCCGGAAACTCGTTCTGCAGCGGGACGCCAACGCTCCGGTCTTTGTGCCGGGGGCGTCGACGGCGGCCAACGTGAACGCACGCAGGTCCTACCTGCCGGGCGTTTTCGGGCAGATCTCGCAAACGGAAAGCGCGGCCAACGCGCACTATGATTCCTTGCAGTTGACTGTGCGCCGCCGTTTCAGCCGCGGGTTTTCCCTGACGGCCAGCTACACGCTTGCCAAGTCCATCGACGAGACGTCGGAGGACAAGTTCAACCCGACGGTGGTGTCCTTCGTAGATTCCAACAACCGGAAGTTGGATCGCGGCGCTTCTGACTTCGACACAAGGCACACCATGGTGGTGTCCTTCGTTTGGGAGCTGCCAGCAACAGTTCGCTGGGGACTTGTCGGAAAACACGTCCTGAGCGGGTGGCAGTTGAACGGCATCACCCGCGCAGACAGCGGCAACCCATTCACCGTGGTCACTGGCAGCGACACGAACCTCGACGGAAACAACAACGACCGGCCCAATCTGACCGCGAACCCAAGGCTCAGCCCGGATCGGCCCAGGGACGCGTTGATTGCCCGGTACTTCGAACCAAGCGCCTTCCGGCCGGCACTCGAGGGATCGGTGGGCAATGCGGGCAGGAATCTGCTGTACGGTCCCGGCTCGATCAACTGGAACATGTCTCTGTTCAAGGCGATTCGGCTCAGCGAACGCCAAAGACTTCAGTTCCGCTCCGAGTTTTTCAATCTGATGAACCACGTGAACCTGGCCAATCCGGTTGCCATCCTGAACAGCGGCAACGTCGGGCGCATTCTCGATGCCGGAGAGGCGCGTGTGGTGCAGTTTGGTATGAAATACGTGTTCTGAACTCCAAGCCTCATATAAGATATACTTGCAACTGCCCGGGAGGCCCAGAAGTGAAGCAAAGAAACTGTATGGTGCGATTTGTCCTCTCGATCGCCGTGCTTCTCGCGGTGGTGGCGAACGCTCATGCCCAAGCCGTCAGCGGAACGGTTTTCGGAAACATCTCCGATCCGAGCGGCGGGGTCGTGGCCGACGCTACGGTCCGCGCGATCAATACGGAGACTGCGGAAACCCGCTCCACCCTGACCGATGCCCAGGGCGCCTACCTGTTTCCCGTGCTTCCCGCTGGCCGGTATCGCGTGGAGGCCGAGCTTAGCGGATTCAAGAAGGTGGTGCGTGACGGCGTCGGCGTGGGCGTCAATCAGAATGCGCGAGTGGATCTCGTGCTGGAGGTTGGTTCCGTGACGCAGGAGGTTTACGTCCGCGAAGATGCGCCTCTAGTCGATACGCGTCAGGTGCAGTTGGGCAGCACCATGGACCGCAAGCGCGTCGAGGATCTTCCCCTGAACGGGAGGAACGTCTATTCGCTGGTCTCGATTCTTCCCGGCGTGGCCCGGGTCACCACGCCGACCGTCGGCGACAACTCCGGCAACTTTGTTTCCGCCAACGGCAGCCGCACGCGGCAAGCTAACTTCCTGCTCGACGGTGGCTTCAACAACAACCTGTTTCGCAACGGCGGCAACCAGGCGCCCAATCCCGACGCGGTGGGCGAGTTCCGCCTCATCACCAGCAACTTCGACGCGGAGTTCGGACGTCTGTCCGGCGTGGTCATCAACGTCGTGACCCGCTCCGGCACCAACCAGTTTCACGGCGCCCTGTTCGAGTTTCTGCGGAACAACCACTTGAACGCGCGCAACTTCTTCCAGCCCTCGGTGACGCCCCTGCATCAGAACCAGTTCGGCGCGACCACGGGCGGTCCGATCATCCGCAACAAGACCTTCTTCTTCGCCTCCTATCAAGGTTTCCGCAACCGCACGGCCGCCTTCGTCAACAGCGGCATCACGCCGACCGAGGGGCAGCGGGGCGGCGACTTCTCCTCGTTCGCGGCCAACCAGCGGCCGGTCGATCCTTCCACCGGC
>JACQDD010000025.1 GCA_016201265.1 Terriglobales bacterium
TGAGCGTGTCGCTGTTCGAGAAAACGCCCATCCAGCAAGCCTTTTCGCTCGATGGAGTGCTCCCTGTGGAGACTGAATCTCATAACCAATTGCGTCTATTAGACTTTTAACCGGACACTACTGGCTGCTGGCTTCTGGCAATCAAATCCTTCGCTAACCTTCGTGTCCTTAGTGGTTAGCGGTTTTTCCTCTGTGCCCCTCTGTGTCCTCTGTGGTTAAGCCTTCTTTGGACGCTTATAAAACGGCGTCGGTACGACCTGTGCCTTCACACCCTGGCCGCGGATTTCAACCTGCACCGAACTGCCGATCGCCGCATGTTCCGGCGGGACGTACGCCAGTGCAATATTCTTCTTCAGAAACGGCGCCGGCGATCCGCTGGTGACGTAGCCAATGTCGCGCCCGCCCTCGTCCTGAACTTTGTAGCCGTCGCGTGCGATGCCGCGATCGACCATCTCAAGCCCGACTAGCGTTTTATTGACGCCCGCAGCGCGCGCTTTTTCCAGCGCAGCCCGCCCCACAAACTCCGGCTTCTCCATCTTGCAGAAGCGGTCGAGGCCGGCTTCCCAGACGTTGATGGTGTCGGAAATTTCGTGTCCGTAAAGCGGGAGCTTGCCTTCCAGGCGCAGAGTGTTGCGCGCGCCCAAGCCGCAGGGGACCACGCCGTACTCTTTCCCCGCCGCCAAGATCTCGTTCCAGACACGCGCGCTAGTCACGTCGTCGGAAGGAATGTAAATCTCGAAGCCGTCTTCCGCAGTGTAACCGGTACGGGCGATCAGAATTTCGTGCAGCCCGCAAACCATCCCGCGCGTCACCCAGTAGAACTTCACCGCGCTCAAGTCGACATTGGTGAGCTTCTGCAGGAGGTTGACGGCTTTCGGCCCCTGGATCGCAATCTGCGTGAAGTCGTCGGAGAGATGCTCGACGCGGCACTTGGACTGGCGCGTGTTATCGCGCACCCAGTTGAAGTCTTTTTCGCGCGTGCCTGCTGCTGCACGGCGTCGAGCGCGCCCGGCCCGCTGAGCCGGATGTCGCCCATGTGGCTGACGTCGAAGATGCCGACGCCGGTACGCACCGCCATGTGCTCGGCGATGATGCCGCAGCCGATCGAGGAGGGGTATTCGACCGGCATGTCCCAGCCGTTGAACTCGACCATTTTGGCGCCCAGGGCGCGATGGACGGCGTTCAACGCGGTCTTGCGCACCAGGGGCGGAGTGGCCTGCACAGCAGACAAGAATTGACCTCGGTCAGACAGTGGCTGGCTGTCAGGATCTGGAACTGATTAAGTTAACATTCGCGCGGGAAGGGCAGCAATGGGGAGGCAGGTGTCAGGTGTCAGGTGTCAGGTCTTAGGTCTTAGGAATGTCGTCTCGGCGCCTCGGGTACGAACTTGCTCCTTGTTCGGGTGTGCTTTTCCAGAGACCTGACACCTGAGACCTGAGACCTTTTTCGTTACTTCCGTGACGTTCTCCGCTGCTCCGGCTCACGCTAGAGTTCGGGGTATGTCCTCTAAGTCCGCAAGCCAGATCCGCTGCGCGCAGTGCGAGCGGATCGAATCCCGCTGCTGGTGCGAGAAGTTCTGCATCCTGTGCCAGTCGCAGCTCGACGTCCGCCTCTGCACCGACGGGCTGATGTACTGCGAAGCGTGCCGCACGGCCTGCGACTACAAGCCGGCAGACTGAAAACGAAGGCTTTGAGCTGGGATCCGACTTGGACCGTGACCCATTGAGTACCAAGGACTTACTTGACTCAAGACTTTTTGCTTGAACCTAGACAGTCCGCTGGTACATCATAGTAATGGAATTGCCCGCTAAGCCGAACTGTCACCGTATGGTGTGCGTGCCCGCAAGGGCTAGGCTTGCGGGTTTTGTTTTCTTAGCGCGGCCATATCTTCAAGAGAAGTTCCCTATGCGAGATGATTCTGCGGTAGTCGAGATGGTCTGGTTTTGCTTTCCTCAAGAATCGCGCCACCGTTCCGCACACCATATCCGCCAACTGCAAGAGGTTGTTTGATTCGGAATTATTGGTCTTGATGTTCTTCACCGCCTGCTCGCGTCCCCTTTCGTTCACCCGTTTTCCCAGGTACTTCTTCAACTCCCGCTGGAAATCGCGGTTACCGCACCGGTCGAAAATCACCGTTGCGTTCTTTAGGTAAGGTTTCAGGTTCTGAAAGAGCAGGTTCACGGCATATTTGTAAAAGGAGTTCTTGTACTGAAAACCTTCGCCGTACAATTTGGCCTTGTTGAAGATGAACGACATGTATACGTATTCAAACTTTGCCGTCTCCACCAGGAAACGCTGGCGAATATCCCGGCTGCACGAATTGAAATGAAACTCAAACGGTCTGCCCTTGAACCATTCCGTGCGAATAGCGTCAATTCGTGAATCGCAGGCTTGGGCCTCCTCCCTGTCCTCAAAGATCACCGCGGTCACCACAAAGTAGTCGGAGGACCCGGGCTTGCCCTTCATCCCTGGGTCGCCGGATTCATCGATAAAGACGAGCATCGGACGTGCACAACAGGACTGCCGGTCCTTAGACCACCACCGCCTCTTTGTATTCTCCGTACACCTTCCGCATGGCGTCGGAAATTTCGCCGACGGTGGCATTGGCTTCGACGGCCGCCAAAATTCGAGGCATCAGATTTTCGCCTGAGCGCGCCGCGTCCTCGACCGATTTGATCGCAGCCTGCCACGGCTTAGGGTCGCGCTTTGCCCGCAGCGCGCGGATTCGCTCCACCTGTTTGCGCTCCAGCCCCTCGTCAATCCGCTGGATGGGCACAGCCTTCTCTTCGTCCCGTCCACGAGGAACTGGTTCACGCCCACGACGATCGCGTCGTGCCGGTCCACCGCTTGCTGATATTCATAAGCCGCGTTCTGGATTTCCTGCTGCACGTATCCGCGCTCGATAGCCTTGAGCATTCCGCCCATGGCCTCGATTTTGGCGAGATACTCGCTCGCCCGCTTCTCGATTTCGTTGGTCAGCGACTCGACGTAGTACGAACCGGCCAGCGGATCGATGGTCTGCGGCGCACCCGACTCATACGCAATGACCTGCTGAGTGCGCAGTGCAATGCGCGCCGACTGCTCGGTGGGCAAGGCCAGGGCCTCGTCGAACGAGTTGGTATGGAGCGACTGGGTTCCACCGAGAACAGCCGCCATCGCCTGGATTGCCGTCCGCACAATGTTGTTTTCGGGCTGTTGCGCGGTCAGCGTGGAACCCGCTGTCTGCGTGTGGAAGCGCAGCATCCACGAGCGCGGATTCTTCGCCTGGAAGCGCTCGCGCATGATCTTCGCCCACATCCGCCGCGCCGCTCGAAACTTCGCCACTTCTTCCAGAAAATTGCTATGCGCGTTGAAGAAGAACGATAGCCGGGGCGCGAACTTGTCCACATCAAGCCCCGCGCGGATCGCCGCTTCCACATACGCCATGCCGTTCCCGAGAGTGAACGCCACTTCCTGTACGGCGGTCGATCCCGCTTCGCGCATGTGGTAGCCGGAAATGGAAATCGTGTTCCACTCGGGGACGTTTTCGTTCGTCCAGGCAAACAGGTCGGTAATGATCCGCATCGCCTGCTGCGGCGGATAAATATAGGTTCCGCGCGCGATGTATTCCTTCAACACATCGTTCTGCACCGTGCCCGAAAGTTTGCGGACATCGGCCCCCTGCCGCCGCGCTACCGCCACGTACAGTGCCAGCAGGATGGAAGCCGTGGCATTGATGGTCATCGAAGTCGAAATCGCCGTCAGGTCAATGCCATCGAACAGCCACTGCATGTCTTCGATGGAATCAATCGCCACGCCCACCTTGCCGACTTCTCCCATGGCGAGCGGGTTATCGGAATCGAGACCAATCTGCGTCGGCAGATCGAACGCCACCGACAGCCCGGTCGTCCCATTCGCGAGCAGGTACTTGTAGCGCTTGTTGGATTCTTCCGCGTCGCCCATGCCGGCGTATTGGCGCATGGTCCACAGGCGCCCGCGGTACATCGTGGCCTGCACGCCGCGGGTGAAGGGGAACTCTCCGGGATAGCCGACTTCGCGGTCGTAGTCCCAGCCGGCCAGGCCACCGGGCGTGTAGAGCGGATGAACGGGGATATGGGAGGAGGTTTGCTGCTCAGCGGCCTGGGGCTTCGACTTGGTGGAATCGGCTACCTTGGTATCGCGCATACGAAAACCTTTAACCACGAAGGACACTAAGGAACACAAGGGAAAGCCCTCTGTTCATGAATCTCCGTGAGTCTCGGTGTTCTCTTTATCTGATGTTTTTTCCTTCGTGTTTCCTTCGTGTTCTTCGTGGTTAATGCTTTCTTCGCACCCGCCAGAACGAACTCACCCCAAACCACGCGAAAGTTACGGTAAAGCACGCGGCCAGGATCAGCCGTCCCGGACCTTCCGCCTGCCCTGCCTGATACTTCGCATACTCCCGAAATCCGGCAATGCCTCCGATCCCGGCGAGCGCGAGAAATATAAACCCGGTCACCTCCAGCCAGAGCTGATGGGCCACCCGGCCAAAGGATTGCAGGGCCGTCCGCACCCCACTGAGCACGGCGGCGCCGGTGCGGGTAGTCCGCGCCTGCCGGGCGAGGACCTGCGCCGCGATCCCGATTTTCCTCAGCGTGGAGACCTTGACCACCGGTCGATTTTAGCAGTGCGCGGGCGTACAATGTTGATGGGCGAGATCACTGGGGTGTGTGATCTGTCGGTCGCCGGCGGCGTTCCGTATCGAGGGGGTTTCGTGGATCCTCAACTGAAGCAGCTCATGAAGGAACTGGGCGAAGCCATCAACGAGTCCCTGGCCGACTCCGAGCAGATTTCTGAAGTCGTGGCCCGCATCAAGGAAGGCGGCTACGACATTTTTCTGGTCCTGGAAGCCACCATCGGCGTCAGCAAGCAAGGCGTACCCGGGAGCGACAAGACTTCCCTGGTCTCCACCCTCAGTTCCAACCCCGAACTCAAGATCAGCGACCAGGATCTGAAATTCCTTAAATCCCTCCGCATCAAGATCGCAGAAGAAGAGGAAGAAGTAGAGTAGCCGTGTGGGGCGGACACTCCTGTCCGCCTTGACCCTCCATCTCACTGACAATCGGACCCAGCAAAGTCTCACCAGAACCCGCGGAGTGCCCTTCCTGAGACCTAACACCCGAGACCTGACACCTGCTGTGCTACGATTCTGCCCGACTCCCATGACCCGCCATCTCCTTCTCATCACGCTCGCGCTGTTGCTTTGCGCGTCGTTGCTCGCCGCGCAGGCCGTCCCGACGTTTGTCGGAGTCCGTACTTTCCTGGGCGCGCCCTACGTGACTAGTCTCGACAAGCTCGACGCCGACTTCGCCGTTCTCGGCGTTCCCTTCGACGAAGGCACCTGGGGACAGCCCGGCGAACGCTACGGCCCGCGCGAGATGCGCGAGGCCTCGCAGGAATACCACCACGACCTGACGGAGGGCTTTTACTACCTTGACGGCGACCGCACCGTACTCAAAGGCAAGCACTGGGCCGATGTCGGCGACATCGAAATCTGGCCTACCGTTCCGGCGCAGACCAACGACAAAGTCACTGCGGCGGTAAAGATCATTCTTGCCCGCAAAGCCTTCCCGATCGTGATCGGCGGCGACCACAGCATCACCTACCCGTCGTTGCGCGCCCACGAAAAGCCCCTCACTCTCATCCACATTGACGCGCACCTCGACACGTGGGGCGGCGCCCCTGGCAATCTCGATCATGCATCCTGGGTGATGCGCGCTGCGCAGCTACCGAACGTCAAGAAAATCGTACAGATCGGCATGCGCGGACTGGCCAATGATCAGGAAGCCATCGGCAACGCCCGCAAGATTCACACCCAGATCATCACCGCCGAGGAACTGCATCGCCGCGGCGTTGCCTGGGTCCTCTCGCAGATTCAACCGAGCGAGAACATCTACGTTTCCTTTGACGTGGACTCGATGGACCCGACTCTCGCTCCGGGCACCGGCACGCTCGAACCCGGCGGACTGAGTTTTTCCGAGATTGACGATCTCCTGATGGGCATCCCCGCCAAGGGCAAACTGGTGGGCCTCGACATCATGGAAGTCAACCCGCTGCGCGATTCCAGCGGACGCACCGCCCAAACCGCCATCCGGCTGATGGTGGACATGCTGGGCGTTGCTTTTCACTGAGGCAGGTCGCAGGTGTCAGGTGGCAGAAACCCAGCTGCGACCTCCGGGCTTCGAGCTGCGAGCAACCGCCGCGATGTTGACCTGTATTGCGGGGCTCCCCCTGCGACCTGACACCTGTGACCTGCCACCTGCGACCTGCCACCTGCCTTACGGCAATTTCTTCCAATTTCTTTCCAAAATTTCCTTCGCCGGATAGGAAAAATCTTGCAGGGGTGCACTTCTGGTCTGGTAGGATAGGGTTTTCCTCAGATAAGTCGCTGCTTACCAGCATCTTACCCTTAAGAGCAGCGGTCGGAAGTGGCCTTCGGCGTGCAAACCACGAAGTAGAAGTGGCTTCCCCCGGCCCGTCTCCAGGTGTGCGGAAAGCTGGTTGGATCGGCTTTCCTGGCAGGGGTTGGACATTTCCTTTGGCGTGCGCTGATCGGCAGGCCAGCAGAGGTAGGTGTTATGGATTCCCAGGATTCGCAGTTGACCCTAGGCCTTCTTCCTGAAACTCGTACCCCCTGGGAGAAGTTTGTTTTCAGCTATGGCGTGCAGTCTCTGGTCCTGACTTTCTTCGTGGTGGCGGCGCTGGTGCATCCGGAAATTCTGGCGATGCCGGTGCACGACTACCACTTCGTCAGCCTGGTCAATACTCCGCCTCCGGTCCCGCAGACACCGGCCCCGGTGCGCAACTTCCCGCCGCCGAAGATAGCGGAAATGGTTACGCCGCGACCCGAGGCGTTGCGCGTGCCGGCGGAACTACGGCCTCCCAGGAAAGCTGACGTGCCTGAGGTTCAGGCTCCAAAAGTAGAATTGGCCGCCAAACTCGAACCCATTCCGGACGTGAAGCCGGCCATTCCCAAGCAACTGGTCCGAACCAATGTGTTTTCCACGACAGCAAGCCGGCGATCCCCAAGCAACTGGTCCGAACCAATGTATTTTCCACCGGCAGTTCGGCGATTCCAACCATGGCCGCCAACCCGCAGAAAGTGCAAACCGGCGGGCTGGGCGATCCCAATGGTGTCCCCGCTCGCGAGAACAACGGCCGTCCGATTACGATTGCCCAGTTCGGCTCGTTTGATATGCCCGCCGGCCCCGGTTATGGCAATGGCACGGGCGGAGCCAAGGGGGCGCGCGGCGTGGTCGCCAGCGCCGGCTTCGGCAGCGGCGTCGCCACCGGCGACAATTCCGGCCGAGTTTCCGCCTCGCGCGGCACGGTCCGCCAGGGCGGCTTCGGAGATACCGACGTAGTGACGGCTCGCCAGCCCATGTCCAAGGCACCCGAGCCGGTGGTCAAAACGATTCCCGCCGAGATCACGTTTAAGCCCCGTCCGGTTTACACTGAAGAAGGACGTCGCCTCAAAGTCGAAGGCGAGGTTCTGCTTGAAGTGGTATTTACCGCGAGCGGGCAGGTTCGCGTCCAGCGGATGGTACAGGGTCTGGGTCACGGACTGGACGAATCGGCAGTTCGCGCCGCGGAGAAGATTCAGTTCAAGCCGGCCCTGAAAGACGGCCAGCCTGCAGATTTTCAGGCTGTGCTGCATATCGTCTTCCAGCTCGCATCCTAGGTAGAATATAAAAGAAGAATATGTTGCGTCCCCATTTCGCTAACACTCTCCCACTCGTTTGTTTGTTCGCCACAACGCTATTCGGCCAGACACCGCCGGTACCGCAGCTCTCGACCCGCGACTCCGCCAGCCAGCAGGCTGCCGCCGCCGCTTCCAGCTTCGATCAGGTGATCGATCGCGCGGTCGAACGCGAGCATTTCTTCATTGCCCAGATGCGGCAGCTTCATCCCCTGGTAGAGACCTATCTCCAGAATCTCAGGGAAGACAAGGACCTGGGCGCGACCGTCCCGGTCAGCGACCTTTACTTCCTTGGCCGTTTAGATATGACCAGCGGCACCGATGACCGCACCTTCTCCTCTCCCACCACGGGCGGCCTGGGGAAGCGCATGCTCAGCAAGTTGAGCAACGTTTACACCATGAAGTTCTTGCCCCTCGGTTTTGCGCAGATGGTGGTGATGGACGAGGATTTCCAGCGCAAGTTTTACGACTTCACCTTCGTGCGCCGCGAGTTTCTCGGCGAAATCCGTTGCATCGTCCTGGATGTGTCTCCCAAGAAAGACGCGGGCAAGGGACGCTTCCTCGGCCGCATCTGGGTTGAGGATCAGGACTACAACATCGTCCGCTTCAACGGCACTTATTATCCGCATCCGCGTTCCAGTTATTACCTGCACTTCGACAGTTGGCGCCTGAACCTGCGGCCCGGCATCTGGCTTCCCGCCTTCGTCTATTCCGAGGAATCAGACCTCAAGTACCGTCTCGGGCAGACTCTCCATTACAAGGCGCAGACTCGTCTTTGGGGTTACAACCTGAAAGACCTGCGGCGCAGTTCCGAGTTTACTGAGATCACCGTAGACGCGCCTCAGCCGGTGCAGGATCAGAGCCGCTCCGCCCAGGATGCGACTCCCATCGAAGCCCAACGGGCATGGGAGCGCCAGGCCGAAATCAACGTAATTGATCGCCTGCAACAAATTGGCCTGCTCGCTCCGGAAGGCGAGATTGACAAGGTGCTTCAGACCGTCATCAACAACGTGATGATCACCAACAATCTCGACATTCAGCCCGAGGTGAAGTGCCGGGTTCTGCTGACCACGCCGCTCGAGTCGTTCACCATCGGCCATACCATCGTGATGAGCCGCGGCATGGTTGACGTGTTGCCCGACGAGGCTTCCCTTGCCATGGTGCTGACCCACGAGCTGGCCCACATCGTTCTCGGCCATCGTCTGAATACCAAGCTGGCGTTCAACGATCGCATGTTTTTCCCCGACGAGCGCACGTTCGAACGCATGGATTTCGGCCGCGACAAGAGCGAAGAAGAAGCCGCCGACAAGAAAGCCCTGGAGTTGATCAACAACTCGCCCTACAAGGACAAGATGGCCACCCCCGGCTTGTTCCTCAAGGCGGTGCAGGCGCGCGCTCCTCAGCTCAAGAACCTGATCCGCCCCCACCTCGGCGACAGCTTGCTCAACGGCGATGCCATCCGCATGTCGCCGTTGATGACGGCATCGCCGCAGTTCGACCCGAAGAAGACCGATCAGATCGCTGCCCTGCCTCTGGGCGGCCGGGTCAAGGTCGATCCCTGGAATAATCGGCTCGAGCTCATCAAGACCAAACCGGTGGCGTTGAATTCGCCCGCCGAGAAGATGCCCTTCGAGGTCACGCCCTTCTTCCCGTTCTTGACCAGACTCGGCACCGCGACTCCAACTACGGCGACTCCAGCCACCACAACGCCGGGCACCGCGACTCCGAGTGCGGCGACTCCACCCACCACAGCGCCGGCCACCGCGACTCCGAGTACGGCGACTCCACCCACCACAGCGCCGGGCACCGCGACTCCGGACAATGCAGTTCCCGAAAAAACCGCCCAAACACCCTCCGGCCAGTAGGCTGCGGAGACGAGAATGCCGTCCGCTCACAGGCGGACGCACGCCCAAGGATCGGGCGGCGCGATCCCGCTCAGGAATACTGCCGGTAGAGAAATAGACGCGCAGGCCACAACGTGAGAGGCGAGGGGTTAGAGCCCAATGGGTGAGAGAGCGAGGGGATGCGCTGGCTGGTGGAAGCGAGGGGGATGAAACGTTCCGCTAGTTTGCCATCTGGCTCTGCACTTGCGAAAACACGTTATTGGCGTTGCCGCCGATGAGCCGGACCGTTCCGATCACGATCACCAGGATCACCGCCAGCATCACGGCGTATTCGGCGACGTCTTGCCCGTGCTCCTCAGTCCAAAGTTGACGGATAGTTGCGATCACTGTAGTTGCCCCCATTTTACGACGTTCGGGTGCCTCCTCTACCCCAAACACTGCACCCTGTTGTCGACTATGTGTAAGGGTATCCCCAAAAAACGCTTCTCCCCAATAGCACAGCAGTGACCCTGTATGGCACTTTCGTGCCTTGGCCAGATTCCAAGGACACGTAACTTGCCGTAAGCTATTGATTACACGATTGTTTTGAGCGGAAGGCCCTGGTTCACCGCGAACAATGCCAGCTCCAGACGGGTCGAAACCCCCAGTTTGTCGAAGATATTGCTGAGGTGGTGCTTGACCGTGTCCTCGCTGATTTTGAAGTATTCCGCGATCTCGCGGTTGGCGTAGCCCGCCACCACCGCCGAGACAATCTCGAGCTCGCGCGGGGTCAAGCCGAACTTCTTCTGCTTGGATTCCTCGCTCGAGCTCTGCATCAGGTTGCGCAGGTACTGCACCAGGTTCGAGACGCTGTCCCGCCCCACCCAGTACTCTCCCGACATCACCGCGTGAATGCTCTTGAGCAGCAGTTGCGTGGCCGAGTCCTTCAGGACCACCCCGCGCGCTCCCAGTTGCAACGCTTCGACAACCTGCTTCTTCTCCGCGGCAGCGGTCAACAGGATGATGCGCACCGACCCCGCTCCAGTACTGGTGCTCAGGTCGCGCAGCGCGTCCAGTCCGGTATGGTGCGGCATGGCCAGGTCGAGGAGAAGAATGTCGGGTTTGATCTCAGTCGCCAGCTTTACAGCCTCGTGGCCGTCGCAGGCTTCGCCTACCACCTTCATGTCTGACTCTGCTTCGAGCAGCCGCCGCAGCCCATCGCGGAAGATGGGGTGGTCGTCGGCAATCACAATGCGGATGGAATGACCGTGTCTATCCATGATTGGTCTGTCGCGCCGGAGGAATGCGTACCTCCAGCCGGGCGCCATGTCCCGGATTCGATTCTATCGTGAGTTCGCCCGCAAGCAAGCGCACCCTTTCCCGGATTACGGCCGGTCCCCGGCCCGAAGTCGCCAGCTCGGTTTCTGACAGTCTTCCCGAAAAGGGAAATCCCCGCCCATCGTCCTCGACCGTGAGCAGCAGATTGCCCGCCCGCTGCGCCAGCCGCACCAAAACGTGCCGCGCCCCACTGTGCTTGCGGACGTTGACCAGGCTTTCCTGGACAATGCGCGCCAGTTCCCGGCACACCTTCTGTGGCAGCTCCACTTTTTCGATCTCGCTGACAAACTCTGCCGAGATTCCCGTCTCCCGGCGGAAGCGCTCGACTGTATCTGCCACAAATCCGGGGAGCCGCTCGGCGTCGACCTCGAACGACTTCATCGCCTGCATGAGTTCACGCAGCTTGAGCACTTCTTCGCGCAGCAGCTTTTGAATCCGTGAGAGTTCGCTGGTCACCACCGGCTGCTGCCCGGACTGCCGCCGTACGACGTCGAGCTGCATCTCCACCGCGATCAGCGACTGGATAGCTCCGTCATGCAACTCGCGCGCAAAGCGCGCCCGCTCTAGGGCTCCAGCGCGCTCCCGCAACCGCCGCATCAGGTACACGTTGTAGACCGCAGGGCCGACCTGCTGCGCGAAATCCTGCAGAAACCGCAGCTCCTCCTCCGGATCGCCCATCATCTCCGGATCGAGAATAAATACCCGCCCCGCCCACTCCCTCACAAACCCGAACCCCACCGACCCCACGGAACGGAACGGCTCCACCCGCCCCAGCACGTCCAGGAATGCGGTGTCGCCATCGCGCATACGCATTCCGCGGCGGTCCAGCAGCACCGTGCTGAAACCCTTCGAGCCTCGCTCCGCATAAAAAGCATCCGCCAGCGAATCGAACAGATACGCTGCTTGGGTATCCGGCAAGGCATCGCGCCAGCGCAGGGCGTGTGCGCCTTCGGCGCTGCGATTCACCTCTGCCAGGAACACCCGGTAGCTATTGGCTTCCTGCGAAGCGCTCAACACGCGGCGGGCGCCGTAGAGGCTCAGCACCTCCCCCAAGATCTCCTGCATCGTATGCGTAAGTCCCGCCTCGACGCGCGCGGAACTGAGAACGCGCGTAACCACCACGCGCTCGGCGCGAAGCTTTTTCTCGTTCTCCGACATGTAGCCCAGAAGCAGCCCGAGCACCATCAGGTATACCGAACTCATGAAGAGTTGTTGTGAGTCAATCTCCCGCACGCTCATCCCCAGCCAGGGCAGATGAACCGACCGCAGCCAGGCGTCGGCCGCCTGCCCCAGACCGGCGTTTACCGCGAGCGCTTCTCCCCACAGCAGGACTACCGCCGCTACCGCTGTGCCCACCGTCTCCCACAAACCCCAGCGATACGCCGCTGCCGCCATCACAAAAACGAAGAACAGGAAGAAAGGTCCGCGCTCCGAAGTTGTGAACATCGAGATCAGCACCGGCCACAGGATGTCGGCGCCATGCACCACCAGGCGAAACGCGCGCGTGGACCGTTGCCGGAAGCGAACCAGCAACATCACCACCACGGCGTGCGCCAGGTACACCGTCAGCAGCCAGTACAGCCAGCGCGAAAACACCACCGCACGCGTCGGTTCCATCCACAGCGTCACCAGCGCGGCAATGGTCAGCGCCACCCGCGCCGTCGCCAGCCAACGCTCGGTGCGCCGGATCTCACCGGAGGTGAGCGGCGCCCGGAAACGCCATAGACCGCGATATCGAGGGATTGTCCAGGACAAGGGAACTCTCGCGCTTGCGTGCCTAATTCTAAGGTCAATCTCCCCGGAACTCCACACTTCTGCAATCTGGCCTCTGACGTCCGCTACCCGAAGTCCCCCGTGTACCTCTGTGCTCCCTGTGGTTAAACGTGTTTTCACCCCTGCAATCTAACCTCTGCCCTCTGCAATTCTCACTTCTGCAATCTGACTTCTGCCTTCTGCAACCCGGTTACTCTGGTAATCGCCCTCCGTCCCTCTCGCGCTCTAGAATGGAGGCCGGAGCCGTTTGCTTGCCGCTGCGCGACAAACTCTGGATCCTCGTGCTGGCGTCTCTGGTGCTGGCCCAGACCGCGGTGTCTCTACTCATGCCCCGGGGCGACACCCTGACGATTGTCAATGACCTGATCCAGGGCACCCTGCTGTTCGTGGCTACGGCCGCTTTCCTGCCCAATACCTTTCGTTCCCGTTGCTCCGTGCACCGCACCCGGGCCTTCTGGATTCTGATGAGCGCAGGCATGGTCTTCTGGCTCACTTATCAGGGCATGTGGAATTACTTCGAGGTCCTCAAGCGCGAGGAGGTCCCCGACCCCTTCAGTGGGGACGTTGTGCTTTTCCTCCATCTTGTCCCAATGATGGCTGCCCTCGCCCTGCTGCCTCATCTTCGCGAAGAGGAACGCGATGCCCGCATCCGGATGCTCGACTTCGCTCTCCTTCTCATCTGGTGGGTCTTCCTCTACGTCTACGCGGTGATCCCGTGGCAGACCGTGCATGTCGACGAGGCTGCCTACAGCAGCAACTTTAACCATACTTATCTGGCGGAGAAGCTGGTCCTGCTGCTCGCACTCATCTTCCTTGCCTACCACGCTCAGGGGGGCTGGCGGAGCCTCTACGGGCAACTGCTGGGGGCGAGCGCGCTCTATGCCTCCACTTCCTACGTCGCCAACTATGCAATCCTCCACCAGACCTACTACAGCGGCAGCATCTACGACATTCCCTGGACTGCTTCCGTCGCCTGGCTGGCCCTCATCGGCAAGTTCGCCGCGCGCCTGGACCTTTCCACGTCGAAGCGTTCCGAAGCTCTGCTTGGAGTGTGGATCACGCGCCTCGGTATGCTCGCGCTGTTCAGCCTGCCTTGGTTCGCGCTCTACGCCCAGCTGCAACCGGCCTCTCCGGCTTCGGTCCAGAACTTCCGCAGTACGCTAAGTCTGCTCGCGATGATTGTGATGGGCACTTTGTTGTTCTTGCGGCAGAACCTGCTTGGAACCGAACTGGGCCTGCTGCTGGAAAATTCCCGCCGTTCGTTCGAGGACTTGCAAGCCTTGCAGACGCAGCTGATCCAATCCGAGAAGCTTGCCTCGCTCGGCCAGTTGGTGGGCGGCGCTGCCCACGAGATCAACAACCCGCTTACCGCTATGCTGGGATACTCGGATCTGCTGAGCGCCTCTGCCTTGCCGCCGCAGGAACAGGGCGTGGCCGGGCACATCGCCGCGCAGGTGCGCCGCACCCGGACGCTGGTCGCCAGCCTGCTGACGTTTGTCCGCCAGACTCCCGCCCGCATGTCGGCCGTGGATGTGAACTCGGTTCTGCAGACCGCGACGCGACTGCTTGCGCCCCAACTCGAGGTCCAGGCCATCCCCCTTCACCTCGAACTCGGGTCCGCGCTTCCGCCTGTCCTCGCCGATTCCAACCAGCTTCTGCACGTGTGCCTGCACCTCGCCGGACAGATCGGCACGCACCTTCGCCCGGAAGAGAACTCCGGGCTTCACATCCAGACGCGCCACGACGGTGATGCCGTCCTTGCTGACTTCAGCTCGGGTGCCTCTTCCGAGCTCCCATACCAGCCGTTGCACGATTCGGAAAGCGGGGCAAGACCGTCCACCCTCTCGCTCGGCGCCTGCTGCCGGATCGTGCAGGAGCACGGCGGCCGCCTTTTGGCGCAGCGGTCTCCCGACGGATACGTTGCGTTCCGGATGAAATTACCGGTCGCGGCGAAGTCCTCGAGCCAATCGGTATTCTCCAGCGCCCCGACCCGCGCCGTGGCCGGCAGCAGCTCGTAGGACGAATGCAGAAGTTAGAAGTCAGAATGCAGAAGTGGGCCCCCAGATCGACAAAGTGGTTTAATCTCTAATCTGACCTCTGCAATCGGGTCTTCACTTCTGCATTCTGACTTCTAACTTCTGACTTCCACCAGTCCTCTTCAGTTGTCCGCAGGCTGCGAAAATGTCGCGGCCTCGTGGCCGCCGGATAAACGTCGGAATGCCGGCTCCCACCAGGATCTGCTGAAACTCCAGTACCCGTTCCTGCGCCGGCGTCCGGTACGGCAACTCTGCGCCCGGATTGAGCGCAATCAGATTGATCTTGGCGCGCACTCCGCGTACCAGTTCGGCCAGCTCGCGCGCATGTTCCGGCGCGTCATTCACGCCCTCCAGCAGCACATACTCAAAGGTGAGCCGTTCCCGCGCCCGCAGCGGAAAACCACGCGCTGCGTCCATCAACTCCCCCAGGCTCCACTTCCGGTTCACCGGCATCACGTCGCTGCGCAATGCATCATTGGACGCATTCAGCGAGATGGCGAGCTTCGGACGCACCGCCTCCCGCCCGAAATCATGAATTCGCGGCACGATCCCCGCCGTGGAAACCGTCATACGCGATTCCGGGATCCCCACGCCGTCCACCAGTAGTTGCACCGACTTCATGAAGTTTTCGTAGTTGAGGAAGGGCTCGCCCATCCCCATGAACACCAGGTTGACCCGCTGCATCGGCGGCTGCACTCCCTGGTCGCGCAGCACGCTGGTAATCTGCCCTACGATCTCTCCCGCGGTCAGATTGCGTTTGACCCCGAGCAGCGCCGTGAAGCAGAAGCGGCAATTTACCGCGCATCCCACCTGGCTGGAAACGCAGATCGTCGCGCGCCGCCACGGCGTCGCACCGGCCGCCGGCGATTCCACCTCATCGCCCGCCTCGCTGCCATCCCCGGTTTCTCCATCGTCGCCTTCCGGCATCCAGACAGTTTCGATCGTCTCTCCGTCGGCCAGCTCCATCAGGTAACGAACTGTGCCATCGCTCGACACAAATTTCCGGGAGATCCCTGGCAGCCCCACCCACCATCCCTGTTCTCCCAGGTATGCCCGATACTCGCGCGGCAGCGTGGAAATCTGCTCCAGGGTTTCGATCCTCTGCCGGTAAACCGCATCAAATAATTGCTGGGCCCGGTAGGCAGGCTGGCCGGAATCCAGGACCAGCCTGGTAAGTTCCTGAACCGTAAGCCCCAGGAGCGAGTTGGATTGGGCGGTCTGCATGGGACGAGGCGTCTTGTTCGAGTGTAACGCCGGATCGCAATCTTCAGGGATCGCTGTAAGTTAAACAAAAATAAGGCCTAACTTCAACCGCCTACGCCCCTCGCGCGGGTGTGGGAGAATAGAGGGAGCAACCCTCCAAGGCAATTAAGAATTCTGAAGCCAATGGTGAAAGAGACCCGCAACATTCATCGCCGCGTGTTACCCAACGGCCTGACGGTAATCACCGAGCAGATGTCGCACATCCGCTCGGTCTCGATCGGCATCTGGCTGAAGTCCGGCTCGCGCAACGAAGACTCCGAATGGAACGGCATCTCGCACTTCATCGAGCACATGGTGTTCAAGGGCACCGAGAGCCGCTCCGCCGAAGCCATCGCCCGCCAGGTAGATTCGATCGGCGGCAACATGGACGCCTTCACGGCCAAAGAGTGCATCTGCTTCAACATCAAGATTCTGGATGAGCACGTGCCGATCGCCCTCGATGTTCTAAGCGATCTGGTACTGCATCCCGTCTTCGATGCCAGCGACATTGCCCGCGAGCGCGGCGTGATTCTTGAGGAAATCAAGATGGACGAGGACAGTCCGGACTACCTCGTCCACGAAATTTTCACGCAGAGCTTCTGGAAGGACCACGCTCTGGGCAAGCCGATCCTGGGGACGCGCGAGACCGTGCGCCGTTTCGAGCGTCCGGTGGTTTCGCAGTATTATGGCGACCGCTTCGCTCCCGGCAATCTGATCGTCGCTGCCGCCGGCAATCTCGACCACAAGAACTTCGTTGAACTGGTGGCGAAACACTTCGAGCACATGAAGCCGGTGAAAAACGGTTTCCACTCGCCGCAGCCGAAGACTTTTTCACGAATCAATCTGCGCAACAAGAAGTCGTTGGAGCAGGTGCAGATCTGCCTGGGCGTACCCTCGCATCCCATCGCGCACGAACGGCGCTACGCCTCGTACATCCTGAACACGCTGCTCGGCGGCGGCATGAGTTCACGCCTTTTCCAGAACATCCGCGAGCGGCAGGGCCTCGCCTACGCCATCTACAGCGACCTCAATCCCTATCGCGACACCGGATGCCTGGGCGTGTACGCCGGCACCTCGCGCGAGTCGGCGACCAAAGTTGTCGAGTCCGTGGTAGCCGAGTTCCGCAACTTGAAGTCCGCACGCGTTCCGGAAGAAGAACTGCGCCGCGCCAAGGACCAGCTCAAAGGCAGCCTCATGCTCTCGCTCGAGTCCTCGACCGCGCGCATGTCAAACCTCGCCCGCCAGGAAATGTACTTCGACCGCTTCTACAGCCTCGACGAACTGATCGATCGCATCGAAGCCGTCACCGCCGACGATTTGCAGCAGACCGCCAGCGAATTCTTCCGCAGCGACCAGATCGCGGTCACCGTGCTCGGCAATCTGAATGGACTGAAGCTCACCCGCGGCCAACTAGCCTGCTGAACGTGTGGCGCGGACACTCATGTCCGCGGGCGTTGATCGTGTAGGCACGGGTGTCTCGCACTGGATGCTGATCCCAACTCGCCAGTCCCGACCATACCGAGTGGACCTCATCGAGCACGGTAAGAAGAGGGTTCCGCTCGCGGTGCGGCAAGAATCCGCCGGGCACCTAACATCCCGACTGTCCTGCACTCGGCTTGGGTGCCGCGCCGCCACGTGGTAAGCTGCACGATTCATCCTTGGACTCTCGGCGAATGAACTGGCGCATCGTAGGCTGTGTTCTGGCGGTGGTCCTGCTGGTGGGCTATCGCGTCGCGCTGCGGCTGAGCAGGCGCTCCAGCCCTTCTTCGCCGGCCACGGCCCCGCCGGACCGATGGAGTCTCTCCACCCTTATTCTGGCCAGCACCCTCACCCTGTTTGCTGAACTCGCTCTTATCCGCTGGGTTGCCACCGAAGTCCGGATCTTTGCCTACGTGAAGAATCTGGCTCTGCTGCTCTGCTTCCTCGGCTTTGGACTGGGATGCGCGCTGGCTCGCCAGCCCGCACGCTGGCAGACTGCCGCCCGCGCGCTCCTGGGATTGATTCTCATTGTCCGTCTTCCCTGGCGCAGCGGCCAGGTCATGGAAAGCTTGTCGCAATCCCTCGGCGCAGCGCAGGACGTTCAGATCTGGGGCGCCGGAATCACCCGCGACTGGCCGGCATTTCTTTTGGCCGCGGCCCTCACCACCATTTTGCTCTGGCTGATTACGTCTATCTTCATTCCACTCGGGCAAACCGTAAGCCGCCAGATCGAACTAGCTCCTCGCCCGCTCTACGGATATTCCTGGAATCTCGCCGGAAGTCTGGCCGGCATCGTCGCTTTCTTCGCCGTCTCCTGGATGGCGCTGCCGCCTCCGGTGTGGTTTGTCATGGTCCTGGCGGCAATGGCGTTCCTCGCATCCGCGCGGCCGGAGCGAATTCTGTTCGCTGCGACGGCCGTGCCGGTTGCTCTTTTGCTGTACGATCCTGCCACCCCGCACCACTTCAATCTCTGGACCCCCTACCAGCAGATTGAAGTTCAAGAGGAAGCATTCCCCGACGGGGAAATCGCCCGCACCCACGTCCGCGTCAACCACACCGGCTACCAGACGATCGTCAACCTCTCGCCCGGTTTTCTGAATCAGCATCCCAATGTGCTGACCGAATCACCGGATGACAATCCTTACAACCTTCCCTTTCGCTTCGCGCCGGCGAGTCCCAGAGTGCTGATCGTCGGCTCCGGCACGGGCAACGACGTCGCTGCCGCCCTGCGCCATCAGAGCCGCGCCGTGGATGCGGTCGAGATTGATCCCGCTATCCTCCGCCTCGGCCACCGCCACCCTGAACATCCTTATGACGATCCCCGCGTCTCGGTCCACCTCACTGACGCCCGCGCTTTCATGAAGCGGACCCGCGCGCAATACGACCTGATCCTTTTCGGATTGCTCGATTCCCACACCCAGCTCTCCGACTACTCCAACATGCGCCTCGATAACTTCGTCTATACCGAAGAGTCGTTTCGCGAAGCGCGCGCGCTGTTGGCGCCAGATGGGGTCTTGTTTGTGAAGTTCCAGGTCAATCACCCCTGGCTGGGGCGGCGGCTCGACCAAATGCTGACCGGCGCCTTCGGCAGGGCACCCGAAGTTTTCTCTGCGCCTTCTTCCTACAGTGCCGGTGCGATCTGTTTTGCCATTTCCGCGTCCGGCAAGGTGGAGGGAAGCCTCGCCACCGACGCTCGCCTGCGCAAATTCGTAGACGCCCGCCGCCCGCCATTTCTCGACTTGCCCCCAGCGACCATCACCACCGACGATTGGCCCTACCTTTACCATCGGGGCCGCTGGATCCGCAAGTCGTCAGCCGCCTCGCCCTGTATTTTGGAACCACCTGGCAGGTGAATGGCATCGTGATCGGCGCCATCCTGGCCGCGCTGCTCGTCGCCAACTTCGTCATTGAGAGGCAGCAGAGTCTTTGGCCGCGGTCGTGGACTCTGGCTGGGATCCTGTTGGGCATCGCTTTTGCTTATCTGGTCCCCTTCAGCCGGATTCCCGGTCCTGCCGCCGGAGTGGGCGCTGCGGCCGCCGTCGTCTTCGCGATTCCGGTTTTCTTCGCCGGCTTGTTGTTTGCCTCAGAATTCCGCAACGCCGACTCTCCCGCTGCCGCCCTCGCAGCCAACATGCTGGGAGCCGTCGTCGGAGGCCTGCTGGAGAACTTGTCGCTGATTACCGGAATGAAGGCGTTATTACTGGTAGCGGCGGTCCTGTATGCGTTGGCGGGACTTGGTTTCCGCGGACTTCTCAGCCCACCGCACGCCATGGCGGAGCAGCAACAGCGTCTCCATACTTGACCACAAGAAAGGCCGCCCCGCTTTCGGGCGGCTGCAAATCTCCAAGTGACGGGCTTTACGATCTGCGTTCCATCTCCAGCGCCCGCGGGAACAGCACGTTGTTCTCGAGATGGATGTGCTGGTGCAGGTCCTTCTCGAAGGCTTCCAGCGCGTGATACAGCGCCCGGTAGCTGGTGCAGGCGTCCGCCGGCGCGGTGTAATCTTTGCTGGCCTCGCGCAGCGCCTTGAGCGCGGCGCCAGCGTCATCGTGCTCGTGCTCCATCATGTGGACGGGATTGGCGACCGTTCCAAAGGGCGGCGGAAGGATAGGTTCGTGCTGCAAGACCGACTCTTCCATGCGCTCGATGTAGGGAAACAGAATGTTCTCTTCCTTCATCAGGTGGAGCATGAGTTCCTGTCCCAGCCCGCGAAAGACGGTGCGGATATGCTGCAACTCAGGATGGTTCGCGCCATGCTTGGTACAGACTTTTTCGAGGAGGTTGGTCAGTTGAGGAATCTCGCGGCGCACGAAAACGTGGTGGGTACCAACAATGTGCGCAATCAATTCGGCCAGCGATCCGGCTTGTAGTTCCCGCTCGCTACGTTTCACCGGCTCGGCCAGGGCCGCATCCAGCGCCTTCAGCACCTCATCGATTTGTAGGTTGGAGGCTGCGCAAGCCTCTTCCAGGGGACGATTCCCGCCGCAGCAGTAGTCAATTCCGAGCTTCTCGAATACGGGAATGGTCTGGGGTGTCTCGATCGCGTAGTCGCGAACGGTCTTGGTCGTGGTCAGTGTCATCAGCTTCTCCCGGCAGCTCATGGCCGCCTTGTACAGACAATCTAGGAGAAACCCGCCCCGCTGCCGATGACTTTTGTCACGGACCAGTAGTCAGGAGTCAGGAGTCAGTAGCCAGCGCTGACTCCTGACTCCTGACTACTGACTCCTGCCTTCCAACTCCGATTCCAGCGCCTTGAGGTTGGCAATGACGATCCGCCGGCCGTCCATCTGGATGAACTTCTCCTGTTGAAAACGGCTGAGGTTGCGCGAAACCAGCTCGCGCACCGTCCCGATTTGCGACGCCAGTTCCTGGTTGCTCGCCGGTAGCGTGATCTCGATCCCTTCCGGGATGCGCGTGCCTTCCCGCTGTGCCAGACGCACCAGAAAAGCAGCCAACCGGTGGCGCACCGTGGTGAACGAGAGTTCTTCGATGATCCCCACCAGCCGCCGCAGCCGCGCCCCCACCACCCGCAGCACCTTCAGCGCAACCTGCGGATGGGTGAGACAAAGCGCCTGGAAATCCTGCTTGCTGACGAAGAGCAGGGTGGAATCCTCGACCGCGGAAACCGATGCCGGGTAGCTGCCCCCGTCGAAGACCGGCAACTCGGCCACCGAACTGCCGGGGCCGTCAATGCTGAGCACCTGTTCGCGCCCGCCGGCGGAGGTCTTGAAAATCCGGATGTGGCCGCTCTCGACTACGTACATGCCGGCGCACGGATCGTCTTCGCTGAACACGATCTCGCCCGCCGAGAATTTGCGAGGGACAGCCCGTTGCGCAAGGAAGGTCAACTCCGCTTCCGAAAGACCCGTGAACAATCCCACCTGGGCCAGCGTTTTCGCAGCGTTCGGTCTTGTCTCGGTCACCGCTTCATTCTACCGAAGACATGAGCGAAAGCTGGTTATAATGCCGCCCATGAAAAACACCAGCCTATTCACTCTCGCAGTGTTTTTGCTAGTTGTCGCTTTCTCCTCATTGGCCTCCGCGAAGACCGTGGTTCAGCTACGGGACGCTCAGGGGAAGAGCGTCGGTAAGGTCATTCTGTGGGAACAAGGCCCGGGAGTGGGAATGGAACTCCGTCTCGAGAATCTTCCGCCGGGCGAGCACGCATTGCATTTTCATCGGGAGCCGAAGTGTGAAGCCCCGGATTTCAAATCGGCGGGCCCGCATTTCAATCCCGACTTGAAAAAGCACGGGCTGGAGAATCCGGAAGGTCACCACAACGGCGACAATCCGAATATCACCGTCGGCGCTGACGGCAAAGTGAAGTTTCGCACCTCAAACAAGGACGTGACTTTGGGCAACGACATCCGCTCACTTTTCAGCAACGGAGGCACTTCCATCGTCATCCACGCCAAGGCCGACGACCAGAAAACCGACCCTGCCGGCAACGCCGGCGACCGCATTGCTTGCGGCGTGATCACGAAGTAGCGCCGGCAGCAAAAGAAAACGGGCACAGGATCAACCTGTGCCCGGAGCTTGGGGAACTTCCGGCCTGCGTTACTCCGTTCCTCCCCCCGCTTTCATCGTTTGCCCTTCCTTCTTCGGCGGCACGTACAGCACCGGAATGTTCTGTTTGTTGATCAAGTCGTTGAGCGCCACCAGGTCCTTCGACATTAAACCGTGGTATTGCGCCAGCAACGGCTGCGCCTGGTTCCGCAGTTCCTCAAACACCTGGACCTGTTGCACCGTCGGCGCATAGTCGCCTGCGTCCACACTGAACAATAGTGAATGCAGCCGCTCGTCGATCAGCACCGGGAAATTCAGGTTGGCTTCCGAGCTTTTCGCGTTTACCTGCAGCAGCTGCCCTTCCACATCCATGCTCTTCTTGTCGAAGTCCTTGGCGGCGGAGAGCAGCGAGGCATAGTGCGAGTCCTCGCCCAGCCGGCGATCGAGACCGTGGATCTGTGTGCGCACTTCCCGGATCGCTCCGATCGCCTCGTGGATCTCCGACACCTGAGCGATCACCTTGCGCGCCAGTTCGTGTTGTTTCTGCAAATCTTCGGCCGAGGTCTTCACCCGCGGATCCACTTTCAGCTCGAGCGGCGACGTGTACGACTTCCCTTCCGCCGTAAGCCGAACCTGGTACGCGCCCGGCGGAACCATGGCTCCACGGTTGCGGAACTCCGCTCCCGGCTCGCCCGCCAGCGGCGTCGCTCCCTGCGTGCGCAAGTCCCAGGTAAAGCGGTTTAGGCCAGTTTCAGTCGGGATCTTCTCCTCCGGAACCGTCAGATCGGGCCATTCCGGCGGCGTGTCGGCCTCTTTCTTCTCTTCGTTCGAGTACCGCCGCACCACCTGGCCCTGCCCATCCATGAATTCCAGTGTTACTACGCCCTTCGGCGCCGTCGCAAAGTAGTAATAAACGATCGCGCCATGCGGCGGATTCTTTCCCACCGGCTGCCGCTTCTCGAAAAATTCCGGCCAGCGCATGCGGTATGTCAACCGCGGCTTGTACAGCACCGGCTGCGCAGCTGCCTGCGCCGTCGTCGCTCGCAGCGGAGTCAGGTCATCCAGAATCCAGAAAGACCGCCCGTGCGTCGCCACCGCCAAATCGTCGTTCTTCACGATCAGATCGTGAATCGGCGTGTTCGGCAGATTCAGTTGCAGCGACTGCCAGTTCGCGCCACCATCGAACGATACGTAGATTCCCGTCTCTGTTCCGGCATACAGCAGGTTCCGGCGCACGGGATCTTCGCGCACCGCGTGTGTGTAAGCGCCATCCGGAATGCCGTTCGTGATCTTCGTCCACGTCTTGCCGAAATCGGTGGTCTTGAAGATGTAGGGCTTCAAGTCGTCAAGCTTGTGTGTATCCACCGCAAAATACGCGGTGCCGGCATCGTGCGGGGAGGCCTCAGCCAGGCTGACCAGGCTCCACTCCGGAACTCCCTTCGGAGTCACGTTCGCCCAGCTCTTCCCGCCATCGCGCGAGACCTGAAATAGCCCATCGTCCGTCCCCGCCCAGAGCAGATCTCTCTGCACCGGCGATTCCGCCAGCGTGAACACCGTGTCGTAGTACTCGACCGAAGTGTTGTCCTTGGTCAGCGGGCCGCCCGACGACACCTGCTTGCTCTTGTCGTTACGCGTCAGGTCCGGGCTGATGGCCGTCCAGCTTTTGCCTTGGTCGGTGGTTTTGAGCACGCGCTCCGCGGTGGTGTAGATCACGTTCGAATCGTGCGGCGAGATCACGATCGGATGCGTCCAGCCCAGGCGATACTTCAGGTCGCCAACGCCGTGGCCCGCGCCATCCATAGGCCAGACGGTGATGTCTTGCAGTTGATTGCTGCGACGATCGAGGCGCGTGATGGCGCCTCCACCCGAACCCGCATAGATAACTTTGGCGTCGCGCGGATCGGGCGCGATGTACCCGCTTTCGCCGCCGCCCGCATCGAACCAGTGCTGGCGTCCGATGTAACCGTCATCAGCCCGGCTGGCGATTCCCACGGTGGAGTTGTCCTGCTGCGCCCCGTACACGTTGTAGAGAAATTCGTTGTCTGCCGCGACGTGGTAGAACTGCGCCGTCGGCTGGTTGTACTCGGTGGACCAGCTCTTGCCGCCATCCACCGAAATCGTCGCCCCGCCATCGTTGCCGTTGATCATTCGCATCGGATTCTGCGCGTCAATCCACAGTCCGTGATGATCGCCGTGCGGCGCCGGCAACAGGTTCAGCGTCTTGCCTCCGTCGCCCGAGCGGAACATGCCGGTGTTGAGCATGTACACCGCATCGGCGTTCTTGGGATCGGCAAAAATATGCGTGAAGTACCAGGCGCGCTGAGTGAGCCGCTGGTCCTCATTGACCCGCGTCCAGCTTTCCCCGCCGTCATCCGAACGGTAGAGTCCGCTCTCCTTGGCCTCAATTAGCGCGTATACGCGATTCGAGTCCGCGCCGGAAACACTCACCCCGATTCGCCCCATGATGCCCGCCGGCAGCCCTTTGCCTTCCAGGCGCTTCCACGAATTGCCGCCATCGTTGGACCGGTACAGCCCGCTGCCCGGACCGCCGCTATCCAGACTCCACGGCGTACGCTGTACCTGGTACAGCGCCGCAAACATCACGTTGGAATTGTGCGGATCCACAGCAAAATCAATCGCGCCCGTCTTGTCGTCTTTATAGAGGATCTTCTCCCAGGTGTTTCCGCCGTCCGTGCTGCGGAAAACGCCACGATCCGCGTTCGGACCATAAGCGTGGCCCAGCGCCGCGACGAACACGTGATCAGGATTCCGCGGATCGACCCAAACCCGCGCAATATGCTGCGTGGCGTTCAGCCCAACGTGGATCCATGTTTTGCCGCCGTCGGTCGTCTTGTAGACGCCATCGCCATAGGAGATGTTGCCGCGAATGCAGGACTCTCCCGTTCCTACATAGATCACGCTGGGATTCGAATCCGCCACCGCGATCGCGCCGATCGAGGAGATCACGCTCTTGTCGGACATCGGCTGCCAGCTGACCCCGCCGTCGGTCGTCCGCCACACTCCACCGGCCACGCCGCCGAAGTAATACGTGAAGGGGCTTCCCGAAACGCCGCTCACCGCCAGCACCCGCCCGCCACGATACGGGCCAATATCGCGCCACTGCATTCCCTTGAATTGCGTTTCGCTATAAGGCTGGGCCGCCGCGCAAAGGCCGAGCGCCAGTATAAGAACACACCACATCACCAAACGGTGAGACCTCATAGACAACCTCCAGAACAGACAACCAAACTGCTAATACTAAACTCCA
>JACQDD010000262.1 GCA_016201265.1 Terriglobales bacterium
ACTCGCTCCTGCGCCGCATGAAGGAATGGGTCGTCGAGTGAGTTTTGAAGAAGCCTGAGTGGACCACCCCTGGTCCCGCTCCTGCATTCCTACCGGGCTAGTGGTTCTCAATCGGAGGTGGAGCCTCATCTGCAATACACCATTACGATCCAAGGCTGAGGCTAGATTCGACCGGTCGTTCCAGCCTCGTCCGAAATTCGAATTGAAGCGGCAACCCTAGATTTGTCAATCCGATAGCTGTAGGGGCCTAGATCACTGCGCGGCGAGGCTGCGCCGTGCTAGCTTCCCTCTCATCCAGAATGTAAAGAAATTTGAACGTACGAGGGGCTTGTATGCTCGAAAAACTATACAAAAGGTCGTCGTTTACGGTTTCCGACCTACCCTCGTTCCAGCGCCAGGAGACGGTTTTCATCATCCTGAACCTCGGGTTGCTGGCGGCGTTGCTGCTGATGCACACCCTGTCCGCGTCGTTTCTGGGGCGCCCGTCGCGGGCCCTGGTTCTGGTGCTGAGCGCGGTTTTCCTCGCCAACGTGTTCGAACTGGTCTGGGTGCGAGGACTCAAGAAAGAATTGAAGGCGAGCGGGCTTTCGCTGCTCACCTGGAGTTCGATTGGTTTGAACCTGGCCGCTGCGGGTGTCCTGTCGGTGCTAGCGAATCATGAGGATAGCCCGTATTTCACCCTGGCGGTCGTTCCTGTTCTGCTGGCCGCCTTCCGGCTTTCGCTGTCGGCAGTCATCACCGTGGTCGGCATCGGGTCGATTCTGAACTTCGCTTCCACGGAGTTTTTCTTCCGGCAGCATCCGCCAGCAGATTTCGGGGAGTATTTCGAGGCGGGAATCGCAACGCTGGTTTGGTCGCTGGTGGGATTGCTGGTGTGGCTGCTGGTGGAGCAGATCCGGGAGAACGAAAGCAATCTGGCAAGGAACTTGCTTGAGTTGAAGCAAGCGCGAGCCAAACTGCTGGAAGAAGAAACGCTGGCGGCGGTGGGGCGGTTGTCGAGCGCGATTGCGCACGAGATCCGGAACCCGGTGGCGATGATTTCGAGTTCGCTGGCGATGGCGAAGCACAGCCATTCTGACAGCGAACAGCAAGATGAGATGTACGACATCGCAGCGCGGGAGGCAGTGCGACTGGAGAAGTTGACGACCGAATTCCTAAGCTATGCGCGTCCGCGAACGCCGGAAACCACGCCTACCCTGGTACACGACACACTGGCCTATATCGCGAGTGTGTGCCGGGCTCATGCGGGAGACAAACAAGTGAAGATCGAGATTGATGCGCCGGAGTCGTTGCAGGCGGAGCTGGATCCAGCGCAGATTCAACAAGCGCTGCTGAACCTGGTGATGAATGCCATCGACGCGTCGCCGCAGGGTGGCTTGGTACGGCTGAAGTCGGACTGGGATGGCTTTTCGGAAGTGCGGGTCTGGGTGACCAACAGCGGCCCGCAGATCACGGAGCCGGTGGTGGCGCGAATCTTTGAGCCGTTCTTCACGACAAAAGCGCGCGGAACCGGACTGGGACTGTCCATTGCGCGGAACATTGCGCGGGCGCATGGCGGGGACCTCTCAATTTCGTCGAACCAGCCCGACAGCGTTGGTTTCTGCCTGCGGGTGCCGGCAGCCGCCGCTGCGGTGCTGGCGGCAAAGGACTGAACATGGCAAGGATTCTGATTGTCGATGATGAACCGCACATGAGGCGCATCCTCGCGTCCAATCTCCGGCAGGACAAACACGAGATTGCCGAGGCGGCGGGTGTGGAGGAAGCTCGCGCCAACTTGGGCGGCAATGATTTTGACGTAGTGTTTACGGACCAGAAGATGCCGGATGGCGAGGGTCTGGAAGTGCTGGCGACGGTCCGCGACAGTGACGCGACCATTCCCGTCATCATGCTGACTGCCCTGGCCAGCATCGAGCTCGCCGTGGAGAGCATGCGCCAGGGCGCGTTTGATTTTCTGACCAAGCCTTTCCAGCCTGAAGTCGTCCGCGCCGCTGCCAATCGAGCTGCCCAGCACGCGATTCTGATGCGTGAGAACGCACTGCTGAAGGGAACGGTAGTCCGGCTGGAAGGCAAGTCAGACATCTACGGTGCCAGTCCGGCCATCCAGGCGGTGAGGGAGACGATCGCCCGCGTCGCTCCGACCAACGCCACGGTCCTGATTACGGGCGAAACCGGCACTGGAAAAGAGCTGGTGGCCCGGGCGATTCACCGCAACAGTCCGAGAGCGAACAAGCCGTTTGTCGCGGTCAATTGCGCCGCGTTTACCGAGACGCTGCTGGAGAGCGAACTGTTCGGCCACGAGAAAGGCGCCTTTACGGGGGCGGATCGTGCCCGACAGGGCCTATTTGAAGCGGCGCACGAGGGAACCCTGTTTCTGGACGAGGCGGGGGAGATGTCCGCGGCGGCGCAGGCTAAGCTATTGCGCATTCTGATGGATGGCCAGTTGCTGCGCGTGGGCTCCACCAAGCCGCGCACCGTGGACGTTCGAGTACTGGTGGCGACCCACCGCGATCTGCCGCAACGTGTGCGCGACGGTCTGTTCCGCGAAGATCTCTACTACCGGCTGGCGGTTGTGCCCATCCACATTCCCCCGCTGCGCCAGCGCCCGGAAGACATTGCCGGGCTCGCAGAACGCTTCGCCAAACATACCGCAACAGAGTTGAGCCTGCCCTCACGCCGGTTGAGCGCGCAGGCGATGCAGAGTCTGGCGCAGTACGATTTCCCGGGAAACATTCGGGAACTGAAGAACCTGATCGAGCGCGCCTACATTCTCTCCGTCCGGGAAGAGATCGGACCGGAAAATTTCCCCATGGCACGCGCTCCCGAGCTGTCCGTAGCCGCTTCTGCCGGGAATGGTCACGCCCAGCCGGCGCAATCGGCGGTGCAGTTTCCGGCCGAGCCCTTTGATTTGACCGGCTTTCTGGAGAAAACAGAAAAAGATCTGATCCTGCGCACCCTCAGTTCCACGAACGGGGCGCAGGCGGAGGCAGCCCGTCGAATGGGGCTCTCCCGCAGCGCTCTGGCGTACAAGCTGAACAAGTACGGCATTCGCGCTTCCGCGGACTAGGAGGTGTGGGGCGAATACTCTTGTCCGCCATGCTTCGAGCCACGCGCTGCGAGCTACGAGTACCCAGCCTGTCGCTCGAGGCTGTGAGCCCGTCGCTTGCGCGCTGACTACAGTCACTTTCGGCCGTGATCTCGGTCACCGTGCGTAGTCCCTCAGTCACCGCGTCCAAAGCCTTTTCTTAGTAGACTTGCATAACGGGAGGGTACTGATGTCCACCGCATGGACTTCCCGCTACGCCCAACGCACAAAAAACATCAAAAGTTCGGCCATTCGCGAACTCCTAAGAATCACGCAGAATCCGGAAATCATTTCCTTTGCCGGGGGGCTGCCCGCCCCCGAGGTATTCCCCACGGAAAGGTTCCGCGAGGCGTGCATCAAAGTTTTGGAGAATCAAGCGCGCCTGGCGCTGCAGTATGGCGCCACAGAAGGATACGAACCGCTGCGCGAGATGATCGCGCGGCACACGGCGCGCTACGGCGTAAAGGCCAAGCCAGAGAACGTGCTGATCACGTCGGGATCGCAGCAGGCACTCGACCTGATTGGCAAGCTGCTGATTAACTCCGGCGACCGGGTCCTGGTCGAAGCGCCAACCTATCTCGGAGCACTGCAGGCCTTCAATGTGTATGGCGCGGAATACGTGTGTGTGCCCAGCGATAACGATGGCTTGCGCACCAATCAGCTGGAGGCGTCCCTACGCCTGGGACCGAAGTTTATGTACGTGCTGCCCAACTTCCAGAATCCGGGCGGGACAACGCTGGCCGAAGGACGCCGCCACGAACTGGTGTTGCTGGCGGAGCGGTACGGGATTCCGATCATCGAAGACGACCCGTACGGGCAACTTCGCTACGAGGGCGAGCACCTGACCCCGCTGATCGTGCTCGATCGCCAGAACCTGCGCAGCGATGACGGGTATTCCAAGGGCAACGTAATTTACCTGAGCACCTTCTCGAAGACGCTGGCGCCGGGACTGCGGCTGGGGTGGATGGTGGGCCCACCGGACGTCATCACGAAACTGGTGCAGCTCAAGCAGGGCGCCGACCTGCACACCTCGACTTTTGTCCAAATGGTGGCTTACGAGGTCGCGCGCGATAACTTCCTCGACGAGCACATCAAGCTGATCCGCCGAGTGTACGGCGAGCGGCGAGACGTGATGCTAAAGGCGTTGGAAGAGAACTTCCCGCCCGAAGTCACCTGGACTCGTCCGCAGGGCGGCTTGTTCCTCTGGGTCACGTTGCCCGAGGGGATGGATTGCCATCGGCTGTTTGAGGCAGCGTTGAAAGAGAATGTCGCGTTTGTAGTCGGCGATTCGTTCTACGCCGGGAACGGGTATGCCGAGGAGGGGCGGCGCCACTTCCGACTGAATTTCTCGAACGCCCAGCCGGAACAGATTCGCGAAGGCATCCGGCGGCTTTCGGTCGCGATCAAGAGCCAGTTGGCAGGGTGGCAGCCGGAGCCGGTGGTTCGCTAGACCTGCACGCATTCCGAAAGGGGGCCCCGCCCCCGATCAGGGCACGGCTTTGCCGAACGGATTCTCCAACGACAAACTCTGCGGGGTGAACAGCTCCGCTCCGTTCTCGGTGACGTGCATGTCGTCTTCCAGGCGGATGCCGAATTCACCACGGATGTAGATTCCAGGCTCGTTGCTGGTGGTCATGTGGGCCTCGATCTTCTGGGTGTTGCCGCGGACCAGATAGGGCCACTCGTGGCCATCCATACCCATGCCGTGTCCCAGGCGATGGGCGAAGTACTTGTAGTCGGGGCCGTAGCCGGCATCGGTGATGACTTTGCGCGCGGCGGTGTCCACCGAGCCGCAGTCTGCTCCCGGTTTGGCAGCAGCGAGTGCGGCACTCTGGGCTTGGTGGACGATGTCGAAAACCTGGTTCATCTTGTCGTTAGCCTTTCCTAGTACAAAGCTCCGCGTGATGTCGGAGGCGTAGCCCTCCACCTTGCAGCCGCCGTCGATGAGCACAATCGTGCCTTCGCGGATTCCCTGCGGCGTGACCGAGCCGTGGGGGAACGCGGAAAATTCGCCCACCTGCACATCGGCTCCGCCTTCAAATCCAAGCTGGTGGTGGGCGGCTTCCACCAGATTTTCGGCATCCTGCTGGGTCATTCCCTCTTTGAGTGCACGATAGACTGCCTCGTAAGCTGCCAGCGTGACCTTCGCCGCCAGGCGCATCAGCTCGATTTCGTGCGGGCTCTTGATCATGCGGCAACCGGCCGTAACCGGAGTAGCGCTGGCAAACGTGGCACTGGCTGCGGCCTTCCGCAGGTTGTCGCTGAAGACGAACTTGACCGTCTCCTCAACGCCCACTATCCCACTCGAGATTCCGCGGTCGCTGAGACCTTGCGCGACCCGGTCGTAGGGATTTTCGTTTTCCTGCCAGATGCGGACGTCGGCGTTGTTGCCGTCAGGAGATTTTGCGATCTGCTCGCGGGCACGGTCCTCTTCAAATGCCGGACAGACATAGAACGATTCACCCTTGGCGGGCAGCACAATCGCGAACAGGCGCTCGCCTCCCCACCAGCGGATGCCGGTGAAGTAAGTGAGCGAAGTACCCTCGGTGAGCAGAATGGCGGAGAGATTGTTCTCGCGCATCAGCTTTCGCGCCTTCTCCTGCCTGTCGCGGCGCTCTTCTACCGAGATAGGTAAGGCCTCTCCACGCAACGACCGGAGCAGCGCTATGGCCGGTGGCAGAGCCTTGTCGCATTCGGCAGCGCGGGCAAGGCTAGGAAGGGCAGTGCCGGCAGCGGCGGCAAGAGAGCCGGCTTGCAGGAATCGGCGGCGCGAGAGCAATGGGGCCTCCAGTTCAAGAGCACCCATTATAGAGAAGCGGAGGCGGCCTGGCGGCACAGGAGCTTAGAATGACGTGTGCTTTCCGGCTACCAGGGCGCGGGCTGCGGGGAATGGAATGAGACGGCAGTCGACGAGTCGGCGGGAGGCCGCTAGACCTACGTGGAGGACTGTCAGGTCTGCTGCCGGCCAAACCTTCTGCGAGTTACAAACGACGTCAATACGGGGGAATTCATGATCTGCGCTGAATTAGAATGAGAGGTGGAGTGCAGGGAGTGAGTTTGAGGGAGGGACGATGGCAACCTATTCCGCACCAGCAGGCCGCATGGTTCCGCACAACATGGTGACCACGCAGTTCGAACTGAATGGCTATCGCGTCACGCGCACACTGGGGGTGGTGCGCGGGATCACGGTGCGCTCGCGCTCGATTTTCGGCACGATCGGGGCGGGGCTGCAGACGCTGGTGGGCGGCAACATCACGTTGCTGACGAATCTTTGCGAAAAGACTCGTGCGGAAGCTTTCGATCTGATGCTGCACGCCGTGGTTGGCGCCCGTTACGACGCGACCGAGGTGATGCAGGGCGTCACCGAGGTGCTGGCGTATGGGACGGCGGTGGTGGTTGAACCGGCACGGTAGGGGCCGACTGCAGGATTTACGATTTGATCATTTACGATTGACGATTGAAACTCCGTGCCCTGTTGTGTCGCAAATCGTAAATCGTAAGTCGTAAATCAACGATTGCCTTTCTCTCACGCCTTCTCTTTGTACAGGCAGCCCGCCACCAGTGTGGCCAGGATTGCGCCCACCCACATATCGAGCATCCAGCCCAGCGGGAGCATGCGGGGAATCACCCCCCAGGCTGCGGTTCCGAAGTTGACAGGCACGCCCGCGCAGAAGCCGACGGCCATCCCGATCTTGAGGGCGGTCCGGGGGCCGGCGCCGGCTGTTGCGCGGCTCCAGGCGTAGAGATATGCCAGCAGAATGGACATGACGAACAGCATGAGGATCCATTGCCCTTCAAAAAACGGGTAACGCGACTCTTTCCGGAACAATCCGGCATTTTGCATCGCCGCATAAAGCGGGTCCATTTTCATCTTGACGATAAAGCTCCACACCGTCCAGACGACTCCTCCGGCAATGCCCCCCAGCCACACCCGAGCTGTGTTCAGTTTCATCTCGCCTCCTGTTTGTACTGGCTTGGATCGGCACAAGTTTACTCCTGCCTGTCAACTTTGCGGCGCATCTGCGTTTACCAGCCTGCTGCGGAGGGAGACGCGGCCAACCGCGTCTTTACTTTGGCGCCAGTACCCGCTCGTCAGCGGCGGCAACATCTCAGAAGAGATGAGGCGACAGGCCGGTACCCTTTGACTCTCTGGCACTGCGAGCGGCCTGCAAGTCGCGTTCACACATCACGAATTCCAGTGATGCCTCTCACAGCATCCGGGTGCCGGTGCCGATACGCTAAGCTTGGCTTCGAGTCTTCCCAATCGTAGAGACGCCGAAGGCCGTCCGCCCTCGTCTCTCGGAGGAGGTGCGTCAATGCTGCTCCTGTTCTGGGTTCTTCTCTTCCTGGTGGGTGCCTGCCTCGTCCTGCTGATGCCAGCCCTGTGGGGCAAACACATCTACAACTCGTACCGTGGCGTGCGGACCGTGAACTGCCCGGAAACCCACGCACCGGTTGCGGTGCGTTTCCGCGCACTGCGCGCCGCCATTACCGGTCTTAGTGACAAGCCCGAGTTGCGCCTGGCGGATTGTTCCCGCTGGCCGGCGCACGCCGACTGCGGCCAGGAGTGCATCCCAGACGCAGTTCGCGCCACCCCCGCATCCGCTGTTCCCGTAGCTGTGCCGCCGACGAAAAAGATCCCGCACCTGCCCGTTCTGATCGCCGCAGGCGCGGCCTGGGTGTTGGGCATGGCGTGGCACTCCGAGTACTTGTTCCGTCCGCAGTGGATGGCTGCCCTCGGCCTGAGTGACCGCCAGACGCGGGACTTAGCCGAAATGTGGACACCCCACTTGCTGACGGCGGGAGCCTGTCTGCTCTTCGCCTATGGCGTCGCGTGGGTAATGAACTGGCTGGGCGCGCGCTCGATCTTCTTTGGCATCCGGGTGGCGATTTCGCTGTGGCTGGTGATCGCAGCCGCTCTGATGGTGACGACTCGCGCCGTGTTCCCGCAAGCGTTGCTCTGGATTGAGGGCGCGTACACGCTACTGGCTGCTTCATTGATCGGAGCCCTTGCTGGGGGCTTGCCGCGGCGCGTATTCCTGAAGGACTCGGAGTAGCAGCGCGGGCAGTTTGTCGCCCCTGCTCTTCTCAATCTTACAGGACGGGGACTATGCCCTCCGGTGGCACGCGTTGGTGCAGCCCACATTCGGTCTTAACGAAGTTTGCCCACCGCCCGGACCGCGGATCTTCTCCTATAGCCACCGGCCGCGTGCAGGGAGTGCATCCGATACTCGGATAGCCCTGGTCGTGCAGGCGATTGTAGGGAAGGCGGTGCTTTCGGACGTAATCCCAAACCATGCCGCTCGTCCAGTCGCAGAGAGGATTGATCTTGACCAGGCCGAATTTTGCGTCCCACTCCACCTTCTGAGCCTGGGCGCGGTCGGGGGTCTGGTCGCGGCGGATGGCGGTGATCCAGGCTCCGAGAGTGGACAGTTTGGCCCGCAGTGGTTCGACTTTCCGCATGTAGCAGCAACGATCCGGGGTGCACAGCCACAGCGCGGGTCCATGCTGCCTTTCCTGCTCCGCGACGGTCAGCGCAGGTTTAAGGCGTTCGACCTCGATGCCGTAACGGCGTTCGATTTTCTCCATCAGTTCGTACGTCTCCGGGAATAGCAAGCCCGTGTCGAGGGTGAAGACGCGGATGTCCGGGCGGAGCTGCACCGCCATGTCGATTAGAACAATCCCCTCGATGCCGAATCCCGAAGCCATTGCGATCTGGCGATCGAACCGGTGCAGCGACCAATCCAGTATTTCCTCGGCTCCCCAGGATTCGGCAAATGCCTGCGTGGTGTGCAGCCAGGTGAGCTCAGGCATAGTTCACCTCCTCGTGCTCATCCGAGTTTTGTGCGGAGGCAGGGATCGCCGCTTGCGCAGGCAGCAGGTCGGCGCTCAACGTCTGGAAATTGAGGAGACCCAGTTTGGAGTGTCTGACGACCTCGCCAAGAATGAGAATGGAAGGCTTTGCTTGCGTGCTGGCGAGCGGGAGTTTCTCCAGCGTTGTAACCGTCGCCTGCTGCTCCCTGGTGCTGGCGCGGGAGACGAGCGCGCAGGGCGTCTGGCGCGGAATACCGGCGGCTGCGAGCTTTTGCACGGTTGCGCGCGGATTCGAGCCGGGCATGTAGAGCGCGACGGTGGTCCCCGACTTCACGATCGAGCGGAGGTCCGGAAGAGGACGGTCGTCGGCGAACTGGCCGGTCAGGATCAGCAGCGATGAGGCGGTCTGACGCAGAGTGAGAGGAATCTCAACCGATGCTGCCGCCGCAAAAGCTGCGGTCACACCGGGCACTACTTCGAACTCGATCCCGGCCTTTCGGAGAGCGTGCATTTCTTCTCCAGCCCGTCCGAAGACGAGCGGGTCTCCGCCTTTCAGACGCACCACCTGAAGGCCTTGGCGCGCGAGTTCGATCATGAGGAAGTGAATTGCTTCCTGGCGAGTGCTCTTTCGACCAGAGCGTTTGCCTACATCATGGAGTTGTGCCTTCCTCGGCACCAGGCTCAAGATCTGGGGTGAGACCAGGTCATCGTGCAGGACTGCATCGGCCTGGCGGAGCAACCGCACCGCCTTCAGCGTGAGCAGTTCCGGATCGCCGGGGCCCGCGCCAACGAGATAGACTTTGCCGTTCACAAGACTTCCTTTCCTGATTCGAACTGATTTATTCCACGCTCAAATTCCACGAATGCTTCGGGAGTTGCTAACCGGTGTAGGAGCCTCCGCCGGAGTTCTGGATCGCCACCGTCGCTGAACAGCAACTCGCGCTTGCCGTCGAGGTCTTCCAGCCAACCGGCATAAGCGGGAGGAAATTCATCTTCGAGCTGCTTGCGGATGCGTTGCGCCAGCGCAGGACTGAGCCCAGCGGTCGAAATTGCGATCTGAAGCTGGCCGCGACGTACCACGGCCGGATAGTAGAAATCGCAGTGCGGTGGGTCGTCGACGACGTTGCAGAGGATTCCGCGCGCTTGGGCTTCGCGGTAGATAGCGTGATTTACCTCCACCGATGAGGTCGCGGCGACCACGAGAAAGGCACCGTCGAGATCGGATGGCTCGAAAGACCGTTGCAGCAGCACCAAGGCGCCGCGGTTCGCCCACTCCCGCACTGCGAGAGAGGCAGAAGGATCGACGACGCGTACGTTCGCTCCGCAATCGAGCAGACTGCGAATTTTCTGCTCCCCGACACTGCCGGCTCCAGTGACCAGGCAGTTGCGTCCCTCGAGCTTCAGGAACATCGGAAACAGAGATGCGGTGTTCATCCCCGTCAGCCCTCCACCGCGCGAGGGGCCGGCGCGGCAGGCTGATCCCGTTCTACGGGCTCGACCTGCTGTCCGGCCAGAAATTGCCGGAGTTCGTCGTTACTGTGCCGCGCAAAGAAGCGGCGGAGGTTCTCACCGGGCTCACGGGTAGCGCGGTAGCGTCGCAAGAGGCGTTCAATGGCGTCGGGCACCTCCTGCGCCGTGCAGCGGTAGCCAACCGGACGCGCGATGGCTTGCGTTGCGCCGACGGCGCCACCCAGGCAGAAGTAGTAGGCGTCCACCAGCGCGCCATTGATCTTGAGTTTCTTGCCTTCCAGACCAATGTCGGCGATCCAGTGCTGGCCGCAACTGTTGGGGCAGCCGGTGACGTGCAGTTTCAGGTCCTGATCGAAACCGGGCAGGCGGTCATCGAGTTCCTCCGTCAGCCAGCGCGAAAAGCCCTTGGTCTCAGTGATGGCGAGTTTGCAGAATTCCGTTCCGCTGCACGCGATGGCGCCGCGCACAAAGGGAGAGGCATGTACTGGAAAGCCGATGGCAGCGAGTTCCTTCGCCAGGGGCGTGGCGTTCTGGTGCGGCACATTGACGATCAGGAGGTTCTGCATGACGGTCGTTCGCAACGCGCCCGAGGCAAACCGCTCGGAGAGTTCGGCGGCGGCCTGCAACTGCTCCCAACTGACGCGGCCGCGCAAAACTGCCGCCCCAACAAAGCAGAGGCCCTCCTGGCCCTGCGGATGAATCCCAATGTGGTCACGATAGATGTCGTGCGGAGGCAGTTCGGGCTCGGCAGGATCGAACTGGAAGCCGAGCAGGCGCTCGAGTTCGTGCTGGAAGATCTCGGCGGTCCAGCCTTCGCGGAGAAAGAGGAATTTCAGCCGGGCGCGCTCGCGATGCTCGCGTAACGTACTCGCGCTGCGGAAGAGTTCGGCGACTCCGCGAATTACGTCGATGACCTGATGCCATTGAACGAAAGCATTCAGGCGCACACCGAGATGTGGATCGGCGGAGAGTCCGCCGCCGACACGCAGGGAGAAGCCCGTCTCGGACTGACCGCCAGAGTTGCGCGTGAGCGCCGTTAAGCCAACGTCATTGATCTCGGGGTACGAACACCAGGCACGGCAGCCGCTGAGCGAAACCTTGAACTTGCGCGGCAGGTTGTAGAACTCGGTGTTGCCAGCGAGCAATCGCGAGGCCTCGAGCGCCAGCGGCGATGGGTCGCAGATTTCATCAGCATCAAAGCCGGCCACCGGGCAGCCGGTGATATTGCGCACGACGTCGCCGCAGGCGCCCAGCGTGGTCAGATCGTGTTGCTGCAGAGTCTCGAGCACTTCGGGCAGGGACTCGGGCGTGACCCAATGCAACTGAATGTTCTGCCGTACGGTGATGTCGGCGACGCCGCGCCCGAAGCGCCGTGAGAGATCGCCAATCGCGCGCAGTTGTTCCGCCCGCAAAATCCCGTTCGGGATGCGGATCCGAACCATGAAGAAGGGAAGCGCTTTGCCTTCGCCATTTTGTCCGCCCACGATACCGGCGCCATCGCCCTGGGTGTAAACACCCCACCAGCGCAGATAAGTGCCGAGCCACTCGGGAGGAATCGCCGGGAAGCCCTGGCGTGAGAACCTACGAAGTTCCCCGAAGGCGTCCCAGGGATTCTTCTCCCGCTTCAATCGTTCGACGCGTTGTGCTTTGGTTTCTGCCATGGTCCTTTTCTCGCGCAAAAACAAAAAACCCATCGTCAGCTAGCCTGCTGGCGATGGGTGCTATGAATGCCGAAACTAAGATCTAGATGAAGTTTAGGTCAGCAGCCCCCTTGCGCCAGAAGACACGTTGGCGCAACAACAACAGCACATCATGGGGTTGGGCTGATTTCCCGACATCGTGGAAAGATACTACGTGGATCGGCGCCGCGCTGTCCAATCACTAAAACGATTTGAACGTAGAAGAACTTTCGATTGCTCTCGAGAACCCTCGGCCGCTGCAACCCGAACTCTAATTCGAGAAGATTTCCACAGAGCGCATGAGTCAAGTCGGTGTTCGGGTCGCACCTCAGAGGTCGAACCAATCCTGCAAACACAATCCCTAGTGGTCACCCAATTGGTTAACTGCAAGATATCGCGCTCTACCGATTGACTCCATTACCAGAGTCTCAACTTGAAACTTTCCTATTGACAACAAACGATTTAGGCGTAGGATGTGGTCAAAAGTGGTACAGAGTGGAGCAAAACATAGAGGCCGTGGGCGTAGCAAGGAACTGACCGAGGTCGCCAGTGGTTTTGATGACTGACACCCCAGAAAACAGGCCCAACGATCCCGCATCCACCGAAATTGTGACCGCTTTTACCTCCCTCGTAGTGGCTGTGGTAGCCGGCGGTTCGTGCCGGAGCCCAGGAACGAGCAGGGCGTATGTTTCGCGGAAATCACCCAACGCGCGTGGACGAAAAGGGGCGCTTAAAAGTCCCCTCGGAATTCAAGCGCGTGATCGACGAGAAATATGCCCAACGCTTCTATATCACGAGTTTAGACGGAAAGGTTGCGCAAATTTATCCCTTCGAGGAATGGGAGCGGATCGAGCAAAAGCTGGCCTCGCTATCCACTTTCAATCCCACGAAGAAGAAGTTTCTCAATCGCACGAACTATTACGGGCAGGTCGTAGAGATGGACGGGCAGGGGCGCCTGCTGGTCCCGCAGATCCTGCGCGAGTCGGCGCAGATCCGCGGTGAAGTGGCAGTGCTCGGCAATCTGACCTACCTGGAGGTCCGGAACCTGGAAGCGTTCCGCAAGGAGATTGAAGAGCAAGCGTTCACGGATGACGACACCAAGACGCTCGACGAATTGGGCATCTAGTGGAAGAGGCTGGACAAGACATCCCCGAGCGGGGTGGGCATGGAGCGGTTGGCCATGTTCCGGTTCTTTTACAAGAAGCGATCGATTTTCTGGCCGTACAGCGTGGCGGAACTTATCTGGATGCCACGGTGGGCTTGGGCGGGCACAGTTGCGCAATCGCAAAACGCCTCGGCGCACCGGGACATTTGATTGGCTTCGATAAGGACCCCGCAGCGCTGGAACGGGCCCGCGCACGATTGACGGCGCTCCCCGAAGAGCGCCCCGAGATCACGCTGATTCATGGATCGTTTGCCGAAGTTGGAGAGCGAATCGCTCCGGCCTCGCTCGACGGTCTGCTGGCGGACCTGGGCGTAAGCAGTTTGCAGCTCGAGGACGCGGCGCGGGGATTCAGTTTTCAGGCGGAAGGACCGCTCGACATGCGGATGAATCCGATGTCGGGCGAGACCGCCGAACAAGTGGTAAACCACCTCGACGAGCGTGAGCTTGCCGATGTGATTTACGAATTCGGTGAGGAAAGGAGGTCGCGGAGAATCGCCAGAGCCATTGTCCGGTCGCGGCCGATACGCACTACCAGGCACCTTGTGGAAGTGATTTCGAC
>JACQDD010000002.1 GCA_016201265.1 Terriglobales bacterium
ACCGGGAGTCGGCGGCCAAGGCGGTGCAGGAGATGTTTACCTCCATCGCGCCGCGCTATGACCTGCTCAACCACGTTCTTTCGTTCAGTACTGATCGAGTGTGGTGGTGGCGGGCGGCGCGGGCGTTTGATTCCATTCTCAAACGCCCTGATGCGAGAGTGCTTGACCTGTGCTGCGGCACCGGCGATATGGCTTTTGCTCTGCGGCGCCGCGCCAACTCCGGGAGCCCGCAGATTGTCGGAGCGGATTTTTCGCACGCGATGTTGCAGCGGGCAGCGGTGAAGGGAAGAGGGAGCACGCTGCGCTGGATCGAAGCGGACGCGCTCCGGCTGCCGTTTCCCGATGGGCATTTCGATCTGGTGACCGCGGCATTCGGGTTTCGCAACCTGGCGGATTACGATGCGGGACTGCGCGAGATGGTGCGGGTGCTGCGTCCGGGCGGGCAGTGCGGAATCTTGGATTTTGGCGAGCCGCGCGGGTTGATTGGGAAATTCTATCGAGTCTATTTCAAGAAGGTGCTGCCGGCGGTGGGGACGGTGATTTCCGGCGTGCAGGGACCGTACAAGTACCTGCCGGCGTCGGTGGAGCGTTTTCCGTCGCCGGAAGAGATGCTGGAGCGCATGCGGCAGGCGGGATTCGGGGAGGCTTCGTGGATGCCGTACACGTTCGGCGTGGCCGGGCTGTATCGCGGCGTCAAGAAAAGTCAAAATCTTTAACCGCAGAGGACGCGGAGGACACAGAGAGAATCAGGGAAAAAACCAATTGATCCTCGACATCTTGGTGTTGCACGGAAGAGAAAGTCAAAACCTTTAACCACAGAGGACACAGAGGACACAGAGGAAAGTCTGGAGGAAAACAATTTGATTGTTTTTCTCTGCGTGCTCTGCGAGCTCTGCGGTTAAGTGCCTTTCCGGAAGGAATCGGCGAAGGCGTCGGCGATGGTGTAGCGGATCACCTTCTCGTAGTCCGCGCCCAGAAATTTCTGCAGGCGCTCGGTGTTCATGATGTACTGGCCGGTCATGTAGGGGACTGCGTCCGGTGGAATGGCAGAAATCTTCCAGCGCCACAAGAACTGCAGGACGCGGCGCATGGCCCACTTTCCCGGGACCCGCACCAGTTTTGCCCGGGCCATGCGGATACACTGCTCGAAGGTCAAAGGCTCGCAGCGTCCAGCGACGTTCAGAGTGGTCAGGCGTTGCGCTTCGGGCTCGCGCCGCAGGATCCACGCGATCAGACGCGCCATGTCGTCTACGTGGATGAATTGAATCTTGTTGTCGAGATACTTCTTCCCGAAGGGCAGCATGCACGGCAGACGTGTGCCCCGGTCCCGCATGCGGGCGGCGCGCTTGCCTTTCCCATTGGGCGTTCCCCGGAATGCCCCCATCAGGTAGTTCTCAACGCTGGCTCCGGCAAAAATATGGGGACGGAGAACGAAAGCGCTGCAGCCGCGCAGGGAAGGGGCGCGCTGCTGCACCACCAGGTCGCATTCTTTCTTGTGGAGCGCATAGGGCAGAGTATGGGCCTGGAGCGGAGCGTCTTCGGCGACCGCGCCGGGCATATCGGGCCCGTAGGCCGATACACTGCTGGGAAAAATAAACTGGCGGATGGCGTGCCCGGGGTGGCGATTGGCTTCGGTAATCGCTTCCATCACGCGGGCGGTGCCCGCCACGTTGATCTGCCACATCCGATCGACATCCAGAACGCCGGAGCGTTGGGGATCAATGACAAACGCGAGGTGGACTACTGAGACGGGCTGCAACTCGCGCAACAACAGATACAACTCGCGGGTGGACTCTTCCTTGCCCAAGTCCAGGGGCACGAAGCGCTGCACCGGGACGGTGGGCGGCGTAACATCAATGCCGACCACCGTGGTACCGGAAAGCAGAGGCGCCAGGCGCTGCCCGAGATTGCCCGAGATGCCCGTGACAAAAACGGTTGGCTTCACCGTATCCATTTAGTCAGGTTCGACGGTATCCTCTTCGGGCGCGGAGGCCGGCTTTCCCGGTTCCGCCGGCGGCTTGGGCTTAGCCGTGATCCCGAAGTAGGCCTGGTTGAGATTCGAGCTGCCCTGATATTCCTGCATGGCATCGCGGAAGCGCTGGGTGGCAATCCAGTTCTTGATTTCCGCCTTCACCGTATCCAGCGACAGGGTCTGCTTGCTCACCAGCTTATAGATGTAGTGGCCGGTAGGGTCAGAGATCACCTGGGATACCTCTCCCGCTTTCAGTTCGAGAGCGGCGTGGTGTGCGGGAGGCAAGGTGGCGATCCGGACCTTTTCCATCTTGGTGGTGGGTGGATTTCCCTTCAGACCAGCGGCCAAGTAGGCTTCCTTCTCCAAAGTCTCGAAGTTTTCGCCTTTGGCGGCACGGGCCCGCAGATCGGCAGCAGCCTTCTTCATGGCCGCTTCGCCGGCTTTTTCGCGCGCTTCCGCTTCCGCCTTTTCGGCAGCCTTGCTTTTCTTGACGGCCGTTACCTTCGGGGCCGTGACCTGCCTGGTGCGCGGAATGAAGAGCCGCAGCAGGCTGGCTTCCTCGTAGGTATCAATCTTGTCCTGGTAATACTTCTCAATGTCGGGGTCGGCAACCTTATAAGCTTCTTCCTGCAAGGTGCCGGTGAGCTGCTGGGAAAGGATCTGCATGCGCGCGAAGCCCATGTTGGCTTCAAACTTGGGCTGCTTTTCGAGCCCACGCTTTTCCGCTTCCTTGCTCATGCCGATCAACTTCGAATAAGCATTGGCCAGGCGCAACTTGATGGGCGGAGACATGCCGGGCTGCAGCGCATCGGCCAGCCTCTCGAATTGCTCGCGCGTGACGACCGTTTCGCAGACCTCCGCTTTCTTGGCGGGATCGGTGCACGCGCCTTTTACAGTGATCACGGGATCGCTGGTGCTGACTTTTGTTTCGGCGGGCTTCTCGCCGGCTTCAGCGCTCGGTACCGCTTTTGCACCTGCCGCGGGGTGGGGTGGGGGTACCGGGCTGGCTGCTTGTCCGTAAGCCAGGCCACCGAGCAGGAGACACACGAGCCACCGATTGCACATGAAGTAGTCCTCCAGAAGGGAATTACCGCGAAAATGTCATCCTAGCATGCCGCGCGCCGGATCGGCAGTGACCGTAGGGGTTGGCGGCAATCGCACGGGAAGCGATAATGCGGGTATGCCGGAAATGCAGGCGGCGTTCAGCCCGGAGTCGATGCGCACGGAGAAGCGAGCCGTTGCCGGGAATTCGGTGTTTGCCGCGCTGGCAATTACCAGCCTGAAAATCGTGGTGGGAATTACGACCGGCTCGCTGGGAATTCTTTCCGAGGCCGCTCATTCTGGGTTGGACCTGATTGCCGCGCTGGTGACGTATTTCTCGGTGCGGGTCTCCGACAAACCGGCCGACGCCGATCACCAGTACGGCCACGGCAAAGTGGAGAATTTTTCCGCGTTCATCGAGACGGGACTGCTGCTGCTGACCTGCGTGTGGATCATCTCCGAGGCGGTGAAGCGGCTTTTTATTCATAGCGTGGAGATCGAGCCGAGCGTGGCGGCGTTTGTGGTCATGTTTCTTTCCATTGCGGTGGATGCGTGGCGTTCTCGCGCTCTGGGCCGTATTGCCTCGAAGTATGACAGCCAGGCGCTGGAGGCCGACGCCTTGCACTTTTCGACCGACATCTGGTCGAGTTCCGTTGTAATCCTCGGACTCGCCCTGGTGCAGTGGGGGCACCGCTACCGAGTGGCGTGGCTGAGCAAGGCGGATCCGATTGCGGCACTGTTCGTGGCCGGCGTAGTTGTGTATGTGAGC
>JACQDD010000255.1 GCA_016201265.1 Terriglobales bacterium
GATCTCGGGGTAGTTCGCGAACGGCCGCGGCTTGGAAATGAACGGCTGGTTGTTGGCCACCGGCGCGTTGTAGTTGTATTGCCACGGTCCTTTGCGCATCGCGGTTCCGATGTAGGAAAAGCGGAACCCGGTGTTCCACTGCTGCCGCTCGATGGTGAAGTTGTACTGCATCGAATACGGCGTCCGGTAGTCCGGGTTCTGAGCGGCCGAGAGGCTGACATCGGAAGGCCCGCCCGTGCCGGTGGCCGGGAAGACGCGCGGGAAGATCACCTGCGGGTTGTCTTTCGGGTTGTTGTAGGACGGCTCCGCAAGCAGGAATGGCACATCGCCGAAGTTCAGCGAGTAGACCAGCGGCACCACGTTATAGAAGATTCCCCAGCCGGCCCGGAAGACCGTGTTGTTGCCCCACGGACGGTACGCAATTCCGATGCGGGGCGCCAAGTTGTTCTTGTCCTGTCGGACCAGGGTCTGGGACTCGAAGCCGACCGAACTGGCTTCGGCGATGCCGACGTAGCTCTTCGGGAAGATCGCGCTCACCTGGGACATGGCGCCGTCCGGGATGACAAGCTTGCCCGACTTGATGTCGAAGAGCGACATCAGGCCGCTGTTCTCTCTCCAGTTCAGGTGCAGTTCATAGCGCAGGCCGAGGTTGAGAGTGAGTTTCGGGCTGAGCTTGAAGTCGTCCGCGGCGAAGAAGTCATAAGACCAGCGGTTTCGGGCAAGCTCCACTGGCGGGAACGCCCGGGATGCCGTGGTGGGGAGGCCCAACAGGAAGTCCGCATACGGGTGGCCCGTAAAGCGGTTCGTGAATCTGACGTTGCCGAAGAGGTTCCTGCTGGCGCCAAAGTCGTCATATTCGGCGCGGAGCAGGTTGAAGCCGAACTTCATGTTGTGCCGGCCCTTGAACCAGCTCAGGTGCTCCTGGAATTCTTCGGTGTGGGTACGGTAGCCCTTCTTCGTCCAAGGAAATTGGGTCAGCCCCGTCATTCCGTTGCTGAAGGTCATATTGAGAATACCGTTGATGTCCGGCAGATTCGGAGCCAGGCCGACGAGCCCCAGTTCCTTCACCAGGTCCAGACCATGCTGTGTCGACCCCCTGCTGAAGTCGTAGTTGATCGGGTTGTTGTTCAGGCCGAATCCCCACCGGAGCTCGTTGAGCACGGTCGGGCGGAACGAGTGGGTGTAGGAAACGGTCGCGGCGCGGTCGTCGCGTTGCTGCCAGCGCCGCCCGATGGTCGGGAGATTGCCCTCCCAGGGCCGGCTGTACAGGCGTGACCAGGTGTACCGCCCGAAGAGCTGATCCTTGTCCGTGACCTTGTGGTCCATGCGAGTGGTCCAGTACGTGGATGGATCGTAGGGCCGGACCCTGAGTTCCCGGTAGTTCTGCGTACGGAGGTTGTTCAGATCCCCGAAGTTCGGCAGGGGGAAGAACTTGTCCTGGATTTTCTTAGAGACGGAGTTGAGGCGGTCCGCCGGAATCTTGTTGCCCGCGAACGGCTGACCGGTGGTCGGGTCGATAATCGGGGTCGCCAGGTTCGAGAAGTCCCCGTTTCTCCAGGCGGCCGGTGCAACCGTGGGGGTCAGGTTCTGCGAAACCGCGCTTCCGCGCGCGGTTTCGTACGAGTAGTAGAAGAAGGTCCTGTTCCGCCCGTCGTAGATCTTCGGAATCCAGACCGGGCCGCCGGCTGCGCCTCCGGGTGCGTGACGGATCCCGGTGCCGCGGGCGCTGGCGAAGAATCCACTGGCGCGGAACCAGGGGGTCGAGTAGTAGTCGAAC
>JACQDD010000270.1 GCA_016201265.1 Terriglobales bacterium
GCTGATCAAGAATCATCGCGAACTGATCGATGCCGAGTTCGTGCTGAACCACGACGGCTGCGGCGTGCTGATGGATAAGGGCAAGCCGCTCATGATGGAAGTAAACGCCACGGAAAAACTGTACGGCGATTTCGTGCTCTCGGCGACGAATTCCGGGGGGCACAGTTCGCTGCCGCGCCCAGAAAATGCGATCTACGAACTAGCGAACGCACTGACCCGGCTGGAGCATTACCAGTTCCCGTTCGAACTGAACAACATCACGCGCGCGTACTACGAGCGGCTGGCAAAGGTGGAAACGGGAGAGCGCGCGGCTGACATGCAAGCGATCCTGAAGAACGCGCCGGATCTGGAGGCGGCGGCGCGGCTGTCGAAGGATCCGATCGACAACTCGACCATGCACACGACGTGTGTGGCGACGCGATTGAGCGGCGGCCATGCCAACAATGCGCTGCCCCAGACGGCGCAGGCCAACGTGAACTGCCGCATCCTGCCCGGACACTCGCTCGAGGAAACGCGCCTAGCGATTGAAAAGGTGGTAGCGGATTCGAAGATCAAAGTCCAGTTCCGCGAAAATAATAACGTGCTGATGGATCGGGGATCGGACCGGCACAGCTACGTGCCGCCCGCGCCGCGCAAAGAGGTTTTCGATCCACTGGACAAGATTGTTGGGACCATGTGGCCGGGAATACCGGTGCTGCCGAGCATGAGCACGGGCGCGTCGGATGGCGTCTACACGAATGCGGCCGGGATGCCGACCTATGCGGTGTCTGGCGAAGGGTATGACCGCGACGATATCCGCGCCCACGGAAAAGATGAACGGACGCGGGTGGAGGCGTTTTATCGGGGAGTGGATTTCTATTATCCGTTCTTGAAGGCGGTGACGGAGTAGAGCAGCATTTGGCACTTAGCACTTGGCATTTAGCTTCTGCGGCATTCAGCCGCTACAGGTCTGCTCGCGGCGGTTGAACTCCCTCATTCAAGCTTGCTTCACTCGGTGGCATGGAAACCGGCCAGGCTGGTCGCAGAGCACTCCGCAGTCAACTGCTGGCAGATCAAAAGCTAAGTGCCAAATGCTAAGTGCCAACCGCCGCTCTTGACATTTCGCCTATCTTTCGCCCATACTGTGGGCATGGCGATCACCCGGCGTCAACGCGAGTTGTACGACTTCCTCTCGCGCTTTGTGGCAGAGAATGGCTACTCCCCTTCGTATGAAGAGATTAAGCGGGGGATGGGACTGAGCTCGCTGGCCACAGTGCACAAGCACGTCACCAATCTGGAAAAGAAAGGGTTGCTGACGCGCGACTACAATCGCAGCCGCTCGATTGACCTGCTGCCGCCCAAGGGAAAACTGAAGCAGTCGATGGCGGTGAACACGGCGGTGGTGCTGCCGCTGGTGGGACGGATCGCGGCCGGGCGTCCGATTGAAGCGGTGCAAAATAACGAGACGATTTCGCTGGCTGATTTCGTGCGCTCGAAAGAAGTGTTCGTGCTCGAAGTGCGCGGCGATTCGATGCAGGACGAAGCCATCCTCGACGGCGACTACGTGCTGGTGGAGAAGACGAAGACGGCGCACAACGGCGATATCGTGGTAGCGCTGGTCGAGAGGACGGACGCGACACTGAAGCGGTTCTTTCGCGAGGGAGAAAACGTCCGCTTGCAGCCGTCGAATGCGGCGATGAAGCCGATTATGGTTCCGGCGGCGGCGGTGGAGGTTCAGGGCAGAGTGATTGGCGTGCTGCGGAAGTACTGAAGACCAGTGATTAGTGGTTCGTGGAACACAGATGCGCCCGGAGATTTGTTCCGGGCGCTTCGTGCTTTGCAGGATCTCGCAGGGGCGAAGGCTGTGGGCGGAATGTCTAGCCGACGTGCTTGTCGAGAGCCTTCTGGATATCTTCTTTGGAGCGGTAGCCAACGAGCTGCTCGACGACCTGGCCGTTCTTGAAGACCAGCAGAGTGGGGATCCCCGTGACCTTGTAGCGCATGGGGGTGGCGCCGTTGCGGTCGACGTCCATTTTGCCGACCTTAACCTTGCCGCTGTATTCGGTGGCGAGTTCGTCCACGATGGGGGCGATCGCGCGGCAGGGGCCGCACCAGGCGGCCCAAAAATCCACCAGCACCGGCTTGTCCGACTTCAGCACATCTGAATCAAAATTCTCGTCTTTGATTTCGACGATTGCGTTGCTGGCCATTGTTCCTCCGGAGTTCTCAGTTCCCCGTTCTCAGCGGTAAACCGGTAAACCCTGCATCATTCATGCTTGCGCCACGAGACCTATATCGTAACACTAAGAATTAGATGTCCGGCAAGGGCGGAAGTCGCAAGGCGAGGCTAGACGTTGCAGCGGCTGGGGATGCGCCGCGGCGCGTCGTAAAATGGCTAGCCTGTGAGCAGCCATTGGGACCATCTTCGAGTGGTGATGGTGGGGACGCGGAATCCGCTCAACCTGGGAGCGGCGGCGCGCGCCATGAGCAACTTCGGAGTGCAGCGGCTGCGGGTGGTCAATCCCTGGGAAGTGGCATTCCGCGAGGCCCGTTCGGCGGTGGGGGCGGCGAAATTGCTTGCTGCCGCCGAGGAGTATGGAACCGTGGCCGAAGCGGTGGCGGACTGCACGCTGGTGGTGGGGACGACGGCGGTGGGGCATCGGGAATTGCAGCACCCGCTGAGAAGGCTGGAAGAGGGGGCGCAGCTTATTCGCAGACAACTGTCGACGGGCAAGGTGGCGCTGCTGTTCGGCTCGGAGAAAGTGGGGCTATCGAATCGTGATATGAGCCACTGCCACTGGCTGATGCGGATTCCGACGCGGGATGAGCACACCTCGATGAACCTGGGGCAGGCGGTGGCGGTCTGCCTATATGAACTGGTGCGGCAGGGGAAGGCTCCAGGCGCGAACGAAAAGAAAATGCGGGCCACAGCGGGAGAGATGGAACGAGTCACCGGAGTACTCTTCGAAGCTTTGCGGGCGAGCGGGTACGTGAAGCCGCGTGCGGCAGAGGCGACGGAGGAGAAGGTGCGGCGCATGGTCCGCCGGCTGCAGTTGGACGCGCGAGACGCCGAGGTTTGGCTCGGCATGCTGCGGCAGATTGCGTGGAAGCTGGAGCACGACGAAGAGCCGAGGCGATGACGTTGCGGATTGGAGGCGCAGATGAAAATAGCGAAGATTGTGTTTTGGGTGGCGGGCATCTGGGGTTGCTGGTGTTGACGCCGTTGTTTTTCATGTTTGAAGAGAGAGCGTTCTATATTCGCTGTTTATGCGCCTACATGCAAAACGTACAAGTTCGATGTAGTTTAGGTCTTTGAATTGCGTAACGTGTTGAAGACATATGCACATACAATAACTATAATATTACTTGACATGTAATACAAATTGCATCAATCTATTCATGTCTGCATCCAAAAGATTGGCTACAAGAGGGAACATGACTGGCAAAGAGTTCAAGCTGGCACGTAAAAAGCGGGGCTGGACCCAGGACGAAGTAGCGGTGCGTCTTGGTGTCTCGCAAACCTACGTTGCCTTGCTGGAGCGCGGAACACGGCCATTTCCTCCAAGATTGGCCAGAAAAGCAGCAACCCTGCTTGGCATGAGTCCCTCGACCTTGCCGTTGAGCGGTAACGTTTCTGCAGATGCGGAATCGTTAGCACGTCAGCTTTCGGCCTTGGGCTATCCGGGTTTTGCGTACATGCGTCCGGCGCGCAAGCGGAATCCAGCCGAGGTGCTTCTGGCAGCTTTAGGAAATGACAACTTGGAAGCGAGGGTTGCCGAAGCCCTTCCGTGGTTGCTACTTCGATATGGAGCAATGGACGGGAGTTCCAGAGAGTGGATGCTTGAACGGGCGCGCGTTCGTGGTTTGACGAATCGGCTTGGTTTTGCCGTCACTCTTGCAAAACAGGTTGCAGAGCGAAAGGGCGATACAACATCCGACAGTTACCACGTTCTGGCTCAACTGGAACAAGAACTGTATCGGACTCGTCTTGCCGAGCAGGATACCTTTTGCCAAGCCCATCTTTCACAGCGGGAACGGCAGTGGCTTCAGGAAGCCAGGCCGGATGCGGCGAAGCAGTGGAATCTCTTGACCAATTGGCGGCCAGAACACTTGCAATATGCCTGATCTAGTGCTGCCCTCGCCGTGGCCGCAGTTTTTGGCCGAAGTGGATCAAAGCCTCTCTGCCGCGGTGGAACTTCACTGTGTGGGAGGCTTTGTTCTTACCGCTGTCTACGAAATATCGAGGAGCACCGCCGATCTGGATTATGTTTCGGTTATTCCGCGCCAGTTGGGAGAAGAACTAGAGAAACTAGCGGGTCGCGATTCGGCGTTAGCCAAGAAGCAAAGAGTTTTTCTTCAAGCGGTCGGAATAGCCGATCTTCCGGGGAATTACGAAGAGAGACTCCAAACTCTGCCACTTCACCTGAAGAAGATCACACTCCGGGCTCCTGACCCTTACGATCTGATCCTTTCGAAGCTCACCCGGAACAGTCCGAAGGACATGGAAGATGTCAAAGCTTTGGCCCAAAAGCTACACCTTAGATTCGATGTGCTGATGGAACGCTTTGAGCGTGAGATGGTGGTTCCAAATCGAAGATGGCATGAACAGACTCTCAACGTAGTTTGGAAAGAGTACTTCGAGATTTGAGCCCAACCGCTGGCCAAACAGTCCTCTGCATTCGAAATCCGAACCGATGGGCAGCCAGGGCAACAATGTCCGGTATTGACCTTGTGACCCTCGCCGCGATGCTAGGCCATTCCCCCATTCAGATGGTGTTGCAATGCGAAAACGACTGGAGGCGCGGGCCGGAATCGAACCGGCGGATAAAGGTTTTGCAGACCTCTCCCTTACCACTTGGGTACCGCGCCTAGCGAGTTCACAGTAGAACCTGAGGTGAGGTTTGTCCAGGAGGCGCGGGAATAGAGTGGGAGAATCTCGTGTCGTCCCTCCGGCTTCGGGCTCTAGGCTTCAGAGAACAATCCTACTGGCTGTCGCGGGTGACGGGGGTCCAGTGTCCGTCGTTGGAGTTGTACCAGTTTCTCCAGGCGGCGGGATCGTGCGGCAGGCTCTGTCCGGTGATGTCGCGCAGCGCCTGGAAGACCCACTTGTGGGTTTCGGGATCGAGCGATGCGTCGTCAGCGAAGTCGAGCAACTGAGGCACGGCACTGCGGCGCTGCTTTTCACTCAGCATGCCGGATTGCGCGAGGCCGCAGGCAGCGCGCTCGCGGATCATGGGCGACGGGTCGTCGTGAAAGACCTGGAGCAACGGAGCGATGGTGTCGTCGGAGCCGAGATAGGCCAAGCCCTCCACCGCCCAGTAGCGTATGTTGACGTTTTGATCGTGGATGGAAGCGAGCAGGATCTGGGCAGCGCGCTCAGGTTCAATGCCGCGATTGCCGAGCAGAGCGATATCCCACAGGGCGTTGGCGCGCGGGCCCTGTTTTCCGAAGCGGGCGTCGTGCTCGAGGCGATCTACGGTGGCGGCGCTCTTTTCCAGGTTGCGGCAGGCAAGATCGACCTCGATGGCGGCGGCGCGCACGCGTAGATCGTCGGAGTTGAGGGCAGTCATGAACAGGGAATTCAGGTGCTGGTCGAGCTTGATTCTTCCGCGCCAGCTGTCCACGCGCTGCGCAATCTCCTCATTGGCGCCACGATAGTGATTGATGGAACGCTCGAGCAGAAGCTGAGCCTGACTCTGCGGCGTCATCTGGTCGAGGGCTTCGGTTTCGTGTTCGGACAGAACGTTGGCCGAAGCCGGTTCCGGTTTCCCTTGCAGGCTGAGAAGCTGCGCGATCTCCTGCCACGCTGCGCGCGCTTTGCCCGTGCCCAAGAACAAAGTACCGAGCAGAATCCCGACCGCTAAAGCAGCGATTGAAAACCAGCCGCGACCGGGGCGCGCGCTTTCGGGGGAAAGCGGGTCGAGTTCTGGCCGGTTCGCGGCCTGTTCCAGGCGGGGATCGGGATTTGAGGTCACGGAGAAAGTATAGGAAGCTGGGACGGCGTGAGAAAAGATTACGGCAGGCGAGTCGGAGGTAACTGGGGGGGGAGGCTTTAGGCTCTGGGCTCTGGGCTTCGAGACTCTCGCTCCGTTTGTCGTGAGAAGCGCTGCCAATTCATGCGTGCGTGATGCCGAAAGCCCGTATCCCTTTTACAATGGTCAGGGTCTCATTGGTCATCTTCAGTTGAGGAGATTGGAATGCAACGCAAAGCCAGTGCGGTGTGGAAGGGCGGCCTGAAGGACGGAAAAGGAACGGTGTCAGCAACCAGCGGCGTGCTTTCGAGTACACCGTATTCGTTCACGACGCGGTTTGAGAACACTCCCGGGACGAATCCGGAAGAATTGATTGCGGCAGCACACGCCGCGTGCTTCTCGATGGCGCTGTCGGCGCAGTTGGGTGGCGCAAATCTGACGCCGGAGAGCATTGCAACGGCCGCCACGCTCACCATGGAAAAGCTGGATGCGGGGTGGACGATCACGGCGGTGCATCTGGACGTGGCGGCCAAGGTTCCGGGGGCGAGCCCAGAGGCCTTCAACACGGCGGCGCAGAATGCGAAGGCAGGTTGCCCGGTGTCGAAGGTGCTGAACGCGAAGATCACGATGGACGCGAAGCTCGGGTAGGGCAGGCTTCAGTAGCTGACATCTTTTTCGCCGCTTCGGGACGAACTGACACCCACGGCGCAATGCCGTGGGTTTCGACACAGACTCTGACGCCTGGAGCCTGGTTTCTACCCTTGCCGCTTCAACGCCCGGTCCAGAGTCTGGTCCAAGGCTGCCTTGGCTTTTTCGTATTCGGCGGGGGTGATTTTTCCCTGCTTACGTTCCAATTCCAGCTGGAACATTTCTTCCTTCAGGGCTTCGAGGATCATGGATGCCTTCGCGGCCGGAGCGCTGGCCACAGGTGGCGTAGCGACCGCGGCTGCGGCGGAAGCACGCGGCGCTAAGCGTGGATCGGGAATGGAGGCGGTTGCTGCCGGTGCCACGGCGGTCGCCGGTTGGCGCTTCATCACCACCCAGGCGCCGACTGCCAGGACAAGCGCGAAGCCGATCAGAATGGGCCAGCGGTACTGCTGCAAGGGATCGGGGGCATCAATCGGCACGCCGAGTCCGCCACCGGGGCGATTGTCGCGGCCCTGGCCCTGGGCTGCGCCGGAGGCCACCTGCGACGAGGATTCCGAGATCGTCCCCGTTCCGCTGACTGTGAATCCCAGGGACTGCCCGGCCTGGGTTTGTTGCGCCACCTGCACCACCGTGTCGCCCTGACTGGAGTCCTGCATGGATTGGAACTGGGAAGGATTGGCGGCGGTGAATTGCATGGTTTTGGGAAGCACCACCACGACGTGCTGCGCCGGGTAGAGGGGCTTGGGGTCGATCTTGATCGTTCCGGAATAGGGCAGAGTGAACTGCACCTGGAATTGGGTTTCGCCGGGACGGAGCGGGAAGGCAATGGCGTAGCGATTCTTCTCGGACTGGGGCGTTGCTTCGGCAGCGATGGGCTGGCCGTTGGGGGCTTTCGCCTGCGCCGATTCGAGCTTGGCGCCTTCGGGCAGGTAGAACTCGAAGTTGTGGTCGTTCATCTGCGTTCTGGCAGGAACAGATGCGTTGCTCACCGCGAACAGGCGCGTAGCCTGGAGCGTTCCGCTGTCCGCCTGCAGGCGCAGCACGTCGGCAGTCATGCTGAGGTCGGCGACTTTCCGGGCGACGTCGTACACCTGCACCTCAACCGAATTCGTGCCCGGAGGGGCCATCTGGTGATAGGTGACGCCCTGGTGAACGGCGCGGATCAGGTGCGGCCCTCCGCTGTCGGTGAGTTTGAAGCTGAATTTTCCACTGCTATCGGCCTTGGTTTTGGCGGCCACTTCCATGCCGTTGGACAAGTTGATGAGGATGATTTCATCGCCGGCCGCAGGCTTGCCGCTGGTGCCGTTGGTGACGGTGCCGGTCAATGTCTGGGCGGCGGCGAGGGATGACAAGGCAAGCAGTGTGAGAACTGCGAGGGACTTTGCGAGTTTCTTCAAACCCACTCCTTTCGATTCTTAAACGCGGGACGGCGCGGACGCCGAGGCCGCCTGTTCCAGACGGGCGATCTCGGACATGATGGCAGCCGCTTCTTCTTCGAGCGAGCTGCGCATCGACTGATAATCGGTGTCGGGCACCTTGCCTGCTTTGTACTCAAAGTTCAGGTCGCGCAGGTTCTCGTAGACGGCTTCCTTGCGCTCACGAAGATAGATGAGCCGCGTTTTTTCCGGTCCGGCGTAGACTTCGCCGGGAAAGAAGAACACGTAGTAGAGGGCCGCCACCGTAAACGCGGCGCAGAAAAACAGAGTCATAGGTCGGTCTCCTCGCGGGCCTTCTTCCGCAGTTCATCCAGTTCGCCGCCCTTGGGAATGGTGATGCCGTCGGCGAGGGCGGGCGCGGGTTTGTTCTTCCACGAGCGCACGACGAATACAACGAAGGCCATGCCGAACGCCAATGCTACGAAGGGCATGACCCAGGCCACGTAGTTGAAGCCGGTGGCGGTGGGTGCGGCGATGACGGTGGGGCCATAGTTCTGCACGAAGCCCTGCAGGACCAGATCGTCGTTGTCGCCGCGATCGAGGGCCGCCAGCAATTCGTTTCGCATCTTGTCCGACGACTGGCAGCCGATGTGGTTGCATTCCAGCAGAATCTGCCCGCAGCCGCAGGTGCACATCATGCGGTGGCCGAGATCCTTGAAGCGGGGGGAATCCTCGCCGGCTCCGAGAAAGAGCAAGACCACCAGAACGACGACGGCCAGCTGGATCGAGCGCCGGACAGGGAAACTCGAGAGCGTCATATCAATCACCTGCTCCCACGTGTGCGGGTTCCTGCACGGGCGCCGGGGCGAGTACGCGAACGGCTGCGGCATTCGGCACCAGAGCCGTGATAGTCCCGAACACCATGACGATCAAGCCCGTCCAGATCCAGGGCACCATTGGGTTGAGGTGCGCCTTGATGATGGGGCGGTCGGTGGTCTCGTTCTTGCCTTCATAAACCAGGTAGAGGTCGTGCACCAGCAGGAAGTCTTCCTTGAAGCTGGGATAAATCCGGGGCAGCGTCTGCGGCTGCCCGCTGGACTTGTAGAAGCGCCGCTCGGGATACATGGTCGTAACCTGGCGGCCTCCCCGGAAGACATTGATGATTGCCCACTCGTTACCGTAGTTGGGATTGTCTTCCATGGTATAGGACTGGCAGACGAGCGTGTAAAGACCGAGGGTGACCTTGTCGCCAAAGCCCATCTCTTTCTCCACTTCCTTGTTGAAGGGAGTGCCCAGAATTCCGATGACGACCAGGGCCACGCCGAAATGCACAATGTAGCCGCCGTAGCGCCGGGTATTCCGATGCCACAGGTGCACCATCGCAGCCAACAGGTTCTGCTGGCCCTTGCCCGCAATGACGCGGCCTCCGCGGATGAACTCGGAGACCACCGTGAAGATCACGAGTGCGGAAAGAACGGCCGCCATCGTGGCGTAGAAGTAAGAAGGATCCTCCCAGGGGCGGACGCCGAAGATGGTCATCACGATGCCGATGGAAACCGCGCCCACGGCCGGGAGAAGGAAATTCCGCTTGATGCTTTCTACCGAAGTCTTGCGCCAGGCCAGCAGCGGACCAACCGCGGTGAGCAGCAGAAGCAGCAGGGCAACCGGGACTGCCACCCGATTGAAGAAGGGCGGACCGACGGTGACTTTATGGCCCTGGACCCATTCGGAAAGGATCGGGAAGAGCGTTCCCCAGAGCACCGTGAAACAGGCAACGAGCAAGAAAAGGTTGTTGAACAGAAAACTCGATTCGCGAGAAACGAGCGATTCCAGCTTGTGTTCGCTCTTGAGGTGCGACTTGTTTCTCACGAAAAAGTAAACGCAAGTCGCCAGGGTGAGCGCCATGAACACAATGAACCAGTCGCCGATCGAGGACTGGGCAAACGCATGCACCGAGCTGATGACACCCGAGCGGGTCAGGAAAGTGCCGAGCAAGGAAAGCAGGAAGGTGGAGAAGATCAGCCACATATTCCAGACTTTCAGCATGCCGCGTTTCTCCTGCATCATCACCGAGTGCAGGAAGGCAGTGCCGGTCAGCCATGGCATCAGCGAGGCATTCTCGACCGGGTCCCATCCCCAGTAACCGCCCCAGCCGAGCACCGCGTAGGCCCAGTGGGCGCCGAGAAAGACTCCGATGGTGAGAAAGCCCCAGGTCACCATGGTCCAACGGCGTGTGATCTGGATCCATTTCTCACCGGGATACTTCATGATCAGCGCACCGAGTGCGAAGGCGAACGGCACGGTAAAGCCGACATACCCCAGATAGAGCATGGGGGGATGGATGACCATCTCCGGGTACTGGAGCAGCGGGTTGAGGCCGTTGCCATCTGGCGGGAGCGAACCCTCCACGATGGCAAACGGGTGCGCTGCGAAATTCAAGATCATCAAAAAGAAAACCTGCACCGCGGCCATGACGACGGAAGCGTGGGCGAACAGCCGCTGATCGGTCTTATAACGCAGCCGAAGCACGAATCCATACCCGCCCAGCAGAAGCGACCAGAACAACAGGGATCCCTCCTGGCCGGACCACAGCACAGCGAACTTGTAAGGGGCCGGCAAGTCGCGGTTGCTATGGTGAAAGATGTAGGCCATGGAGAAATCGTCGCGAAACGCGGCCATGACCAGAACGACAGCGGCCAGCAACACCGCTGCGAACGCTGCGATCCCGGCGCGGCGGGCGGTTTCTCCCAGGCGCATCGAACCGGCGTCACGCCCGAACAAGGCCAGAAGACCTGCGAGAAAAGAATACGAACTAAGCCCCAGCGCCAACAGGAGCGCAAAACTTCCAATCTGAGACATGGAACAAAGCCCCAAGGTATTTTTTCAGAGAAGCCGGGGTTGTGCAATCGGGCATCCGCCCAGAAGTGCCTGTCGTGCAGGAATTTGGACCAGTCGGGAGGGTGTCCGCGCGATGTAGCCCTGCCGCCCCGGCGGCTGTCGTGCGGGCGCCCCGCCCGCACTCAAGGCAAGGCCTGTCCGGATCGAAGTCGAAGATGCACTCAGACTTGCCGGCGAGGCGCCGGCGCTACCTGGATGATTCGAGCGGATAGGCCTTTTCGCGCCAGACGCGGATGCCGCCGTCCATCGAAAGCACGTTGGTGTAGCCCATCTTTTGCAGATTGTCGGCGGCCAGGGCCGACCGGAAGCCGCCGCCGCAATAGAGCACCAGCGGAGTGCTGAGATCGGAGTACTTGCCCTCGATGTCGCGCTCGATGATGCCTTTGCCCAGGTGAACCGCTCCGGGCAGGCGGTCCTTGTCGTATTCGCGATCTTCGCGGACATCAATGAGAACAAACTTCTCCCGGCGATCCATACGCGCCTTGACTTCCTCGACGCTGGTTTCGCGCACGCGCTGCTTGGCGTCCTGGACAATCTTCAGGAAACGGGGTGGGTGCTGTTGAGCCATGGTATCGGTCTCCCGCGGAATGATAACAGCGGTCGATGATTGTTCGCTTGGGCCAACCAGGAATCTCTTCGCGTTCTTTGCGAGTCCTTCGCGGCCTTTGCGGTTAAAACCCTCACCGCAAAGGGCGCAAAGTAGCCGCCGACGGATGTGCTCAACAAACTTCCTCTTGCCTGCCCCCATCCCAGATGTGCTAAAGATGGAAGCACGAGCCATGGCACTCATCCTTCGCGAGTCTCAGATCCACTCCTACGGTTGCTACACGACCGCGCCGATTCGCAAGGGAACCCGCGTGGTGGAATACGTTGGCGAGCGCCTCACCACCGATCAGGCCGATGATTTGTACGACGATCTGCCGCAGACCTATCTTTTTGGGCTCGACAGCGGCAAGCACGTGGTGGATGGCTACGGCGTCGCCGCCTTCATCAACCATTCCTGCCAGCCGAACTGCGAGACCGACATCATTGGCGGGCGAGTTTGGATCATTGCCCAGCGCGACATCGAGCCGGGAGAAGAACTCACCTACGATTACAACCTCTACGATGGAGATGACGAAGCGCCGTGCCTGTGCCGCGCCCGCCGCTGCCGGGGAAGTCTGTATTCAGCATCGCACCTGCGCAAAATGGCCAGGGTGCGCGCGAAGGCCGCGGAAGCGTCCTGAGGGTCGCGGCTTTGCGATGTTACAATCGGCTTTCCTGATCGTTTCGTTTTCCTGAACCTGGAGCTACCGTTTTGGACCGCGCCGCCTCCCGTCTGGAAACTATCGTCGCCAAGGCTCTTCACCGCGTCCCCGCGCAAGAGAGCCCGCTGTTTGCCTGGCCGGTTGCGTGCGGCAGCGTCGTGGCCGAGCGGACGCGGGCGCTTGAGTTTTCGGCGGGCGTTCTGCGGGTGGAAGTGTCCGACATGGGATGGCGCCAGGAGTTGGCGGCGCTGGCCCCGCGCTACGTGGCGGCGATCAACAAATATTCCGCGGCGCCGGTCCAGCGGATCGAATTCGTGGTCAAGCGCTAGGGTGGATTTCTCACCACAGAGGCGCAGAGGCACAGAGAACGGCACGTCATTGAAGTAAAGTTTGTCTGCGATCCGGCTTCTTCGACTCCGCCTTCACCAGAACTATGAAAGTCACCGAAAAAGACGTGACGTACGTCGCCGACCTGGCCCATCTCGAGTTGACCGAGGACGAGCGCGCCCGCATGCTGCGCGATCTGAACTCCATCCTTGAGTACGTCGAGCGCCTGAATGAGCTGGACACCGACAAAGTCACGCCCATGGCCCAGGTCTCGGACCGCTACGGCGTGGACGAGTCCCGCCAGGGCAGCGAGCGCTTCGCCTACGCTAGCCGCGAGGACGTCCGCAATGGTCTGCGGGAGTCGCTGCCGCATGAAGGCGCGTTGGGAAACGCACCCGACACCGATGGCACGTTCTTCGAGGTGCCGAAGGTGATTGAGAGATAGAGTGATGACCGCGGCCACGGAAGTTGCGAGCCTGACCATCGACGGTGTCCGTAACGCGATCACCGAGCGCAGGTTCACCGCCTCGGCGCTGGCCGAGGAGTTCTACGCCCAGATTAAGCGAGAAGATCCCGAGATTGGCGCGTTTCTCACGCTGTCGAAGGAGCGCGCAGCTGCTAAAGCTGCCGAGATCGACAAACTGGCCGATGCGGGCAAGCCGCTGCCGCCGCTGGCGGGAGTCCCGGTCGCCATCAAAGACGTGATGGTCACACGCGGCGTGCGCACAACGGCGGGTTCGAAGATCCTGGAGAATTTTCTGCCGCCGTATGACTGCACCGCGGTCGCGCGCATGGAAGCGGCGGGCGCTGTCATGCTGGGCAAGCTCAACTGCGACGAGTTTGCCATGGGATCTTCCACAGAAAATTCGGCGTATCATCCCGTGCGCAATCCACGCGACAAGAGCCGCGTGCCGGGCGGATCGTCAGGCGGATCGGCCGCGGCCGTAGCTGCGGGAATGGCCGTGGCGACTCTCGGCTCCGACACCGGAGGTTCGATCCGGCAGCCGGCTTCGTTCTGCGGGGTTGTCGGGCTGAAACCAACGTATGGGCGCGTCTCGCGCTACGGGTTGATTGCGTTCGCGTCGTCGCTCGATCACATCGGGCCGTTTGCGAGGACCGTCAAAGAAGCCGCGCTGGTCCTGCGCACGATCGCGGGACGCGATCCGATGGACTCCACTTCCGCCGATGTGCCCGTTCCTGACTACGTCGCGGAACTGGAGAAGCCGGTCAAGGGCCTTCGAGTTGGAGTGGCCAAGGAATATTTCGGCGCAGGGCTCGATCCCGAGGTGCGAGCGGCGGTCGAGGCGGCCATTCAGAAGTTGGCGGAACTCGGATGCGCGGTCGTACCCGTCTCTTTGCCGCACACCGAGTACGCCATCCCGACGTACTACATTGTTGCAACCGCCGAGGCTTCGTCGAACCTGGCCCGCTATGACGGAGTGCGCTACGGTTTCCGCGCGCGAGGCGCCCGCACTCTTTCCGACATGTATCGGCTGAGCCGCGACGGCGGATTCGGGATGGAAGTGAAGCGGCGTATCATGCTCGGCACCTACGCTCTGAGCGCCGGCTACTACGACGCGTACTACCTGAAAGCGCAGAAAGTGCGCACACTGTTGACGCGGGATTTTGATGAGGCTTTCAGGAAAGTGGATGTGATCGCCGCTCCAACCTGTCCGACGCCCGCGTTCCGGCTGGGCGAGAAGGTGAACGATCCGCTCGCCATGTATCTGGCGGACATCTATACGGTGACGGCGAACCTGGCGGGAATTCCGGGCATTTCGGTTCCTTGCGGCGAGAACCACGAAAAGCTGCCGATTGGCTTGCAGCTGCTTGGACGGCACTTTGACGAGGCGACGATGCTGCGAGTTGCGCACGCGTACGAGCAGGCGAGGAATTAGGACGGTTTCGCGCTTTAGAGGGGTTCGTAGTAGCGTTCGCCGGCACAGGCCCGGCAGAGGGTACGACCCTCTTTGTGAAGCTCACGGCGGAAGTTGATTCCTTCGCCGCACTCGGCGCACACGACGCGATCGCCTTTGTATCCGGGAAATTCTTCGGCGGGCAGTTCGACCTTCACCCACTGCGTGGCGAACAATTCGTCCTCGGGCATTTCACGGTAGGCCAGCATCTGCTGCTGGTTCTTGCTCTCGATTTCGGGATGCATCTCACGTGCCCGCCGCTTCGACGATTCCCTCGCGGCAATCCGGATCGCCTTGCCCGCACTCAAATCCACGAAGGTCGCGGCCATCTTGCCCCAGTCGCGAAACTTCAGGGCGCGCTTGCCGAGACGGCATCCAGTGACCACGCCGATGGCGTCGGTGGCGCAGCGATCGATCTCTACGAACGTGACCAGACGCTTGCGGTCTTTGCCACGGGGATCTTCGATGCCCAGCTTCTCAAGTCCCAGCATGGCCATGCGCACGCCCAGCACCTGGCCCGCGCACAGATGGCCGTGGGCTTGCTCAGCGTCGTGGAGATATTCGTCGAGGGATTTCATCGGAACTTGTAATTTGGCAATTTTGTAAATTGGTAACTTGTAAGCTGATAGCTCGTGATTTGAAGGTTCAGCTGACGGCTGCTGTCAAATTGCCAAATTACAAAATTACCAACTTACGAAATTACAAAATTGCTTCACTTTCTTCGCCAGCGCACGCCGTCTTTGGTGTTCTCCACGATGATACCGGCGGCGGAGAGTTCGGCGCGCAGTGAATCGGAAACTTTGAAGTTGCGGGCCTTGCGGGCCGCTTCCATCTCGGTGAGTTTCTGGTTTACTTGGTCGTCCGAGAGTTGGGCAGAGCCGGCGATCTCGATCAGTTCGGGGCTAGCCTCTTTTTCGCGGCCGACAGCGCGCGCCCAGTCGAGGATCGCAGCCATCTTGGGCTGGTCGTCGTCCTTCAGCACGCCGAAGATCTCGTCGAACTTCTCGAGTGCGCTGAGCAGCGGCCGGACATCTTCGCTGCGAACTTCGCCCGCATCCAGCGCCGCGTTGGCTTTGCGCACCATGTCGAAAATGGCGGCCTGGGCCTGCGCCGTGTTCAGGTCGTCTTCAAGCGCGGCTTTCATGCGTTCGGCCGTTTCGCTTGCCAGTTGCGCCATGGCAGGATTCGCGCCCGCGGGGAACTGCGCACCCGTCAGGCGGAAGCGGAAGTTGCGCAGTTTCTCCACCGAACTGGCGGCGGACTTGAGTCCATCGAACGTGAAATTCAACTGGTTGCGATACGGAACCGAGGTTAGCAGCCAGCGAATCGAGGACGGTTTGTGCCCCTTGAGCACTAGGTCGCGGATCGTATAGAAGTTGCCCAGGCTCTTCGACATCTTCTCGCCTTCGACCAGAAGGAAGCGGGTATGGAACCAGTAGCGCGCAAAAGGTTCCCCGGTGAGCGCTTCCGACTGCGCAATTTCGTTTTCGTGATGAGGGAAGATCAGATCTTCTCCACCGGCATGGAGATCGAAGCTGGAGCCGAGCTGTTTCATCGACATCACGGAGCACTCGATGTGCCAGCCGGGACGTCCCGGCCCAATGGGCGTTTCCCAAGAGGCCTCGCCTGGCTTGGGCGCTTTCCACAAAGCGAAGCCGCGGGCATTGTCCTTGTCGTACTCGTCCACGTCCACGCGCGCGCCGTCTTCCATGCCGGCAAAATCTTTTTTCGACAGTTTGCCGTAGCCGGGGAACTTGGCGATGCGAAAGTAGTACGAGCCGTCTTCCGTGCGATACGCGATGCCTTTCTCCACTAATTTCGCGATGAACTCTGCCATCTCGCGAATGTATTCTGTCGCGCGCACGAGGGAGGGCCGCTCGATGTTCAAGGTTGCGGAATCTTCCAGAAACGCCTGCTCGTATTTCGCCGTGTATTGCTGGACGGTCACACCATCGCGCGCGGCGTTGCGGATGATTTTGTCATCGACATCGGTGATGTTCATGACGTAGCGCACGTCGAATCCGCTTTGGCGGAGGAAGCGGTAAAGCAGGTCGACGGCAATGAACGTGCGGAAATTGCCGATGTGCCCGTAGTCATAAACGGTGGGACCGCAGGCGTACATGCGCACCTGGTTGTCCCGCAGCGGGTGAAACTCTTCAATCTTGCCGGAGAGTGTGTTGTAGAGGTGCAATGCCATGGATGAGTTCGCGGCCGCAATACGAACTTCCATTCTAGGGGTCGGCCAGAAAGAGGGTCAATGCGGCATGCCGCTACCCTTTCGCCGCCGGCGGTCTCGGCTCCGACACATGCCCGTGCTGGCGCAAGCGGTGCTGGACGAGAAACGCGTAATGCACGGCCGAAAGGATGGTGAAGACGAAAGTTGCCCGCAGGAAGAACTTAGAGGCGATCCAGATCCAGCGCGTGGGGTCGACTGCGAACAGAAGCACAAAAAATACCGCAGCCACCTGCGCTAAGGTGTTCGCCTTGCCGAAAATACTCGGCCGGAAATCACGCAGGCCGGCAATCATGAAGAGCACGCCGCTGATCATCAGGATGGAGACGTCGCGGCTGAACACCACCACCGTAAATTTCCACGGAATCATGTGTTCGATGGAAAGCACCAGAAACATCGTGCTCATCAGCAGCTTGTCGGCGATGGGGTCGAGATACTGGCCGAGCAGAGTTTGCTGGTGCAGGGTGCGGGCCAGCAGACCGTCGAGGCCGTCGCTCAGTCCAGCGAGGACGAACAGCACCAGCGCCCACATGAAGTGGTGATTGACCAGGTTGATGACGATGAAGGGCAGGAAAATCATCCGCAGCAGCGTGAGCTGGTTGGGGGCGGTCAGGATCTGCCGGAGGTTCATTCTTGCCCCCCGGATGCGAGGAACCCGGCGGTGAGGATGGGGGCAGGGTCCTGGCCGGTCTTCTGGGCAAAGCGCTGGCTGAGCGACAGGATGTTGCTTTCGGGGAGATCGAGTTCCATGCGCTCCACGCGATGCATGGGAAAGAACACGACGCCAGAGGTAAAAGAGTCGCCATCTTTGATCAGTGAGACCAGATCGTCAAACGACGCCACATCGACGCCACGCAGGCTCAAGCCTTCGCTGGAGATGTCGAGGATCGCGCCCCAGAATTTCTCACGTGGGTTGGAGAGCGTCACGATGACGATTGCGCCGGGACGGAAGGCGCCGGTGGCCCGTGGTTCTTGCGCGAGGCTCATGGGTGCGTTTGATTGTCGTATTTGGGGGCGGGGAATTGCAAATGGGACGAGGGGCGTCAAGTGTTGAACTTCCAGGCCGTACCTAGGAAGCCTCCAAACGCTCTGCTCAAAAGTCTTTGAATCGTGTCCGCATGTCAGCGTCTTTTTGCATGGCCTTAAGGAGCTCCTCACGCGTTGTTCCAACCTTGCGCATCATGGGGCTCTGCATCGCTTCTTGAAGGTTTTCTGCCGTGATGAACTCCGGATCAACCGTACAACCTTCGTACTCCCTGAAAGGTCCCAAGAAAATGTAGCCGTCCGTGAATGTGCTCAGCGCAAAGTCATCATAACCAGACGAATAAGCGGTGTCCGGGTCGCGCAGCTTCCCGAAGGGGGATCCCTTCACATCGAATCCAACCCGCTGATCCTTAAAGGCGCTCATAACCGAGTCAATGGCGCCACCAACTGGATACTGCACGTCGTCCAATGCTTTTCGAGACCACCATGGATAGTGCAGGATGATGGTGAAAACCTTGTCCGGGACCTGGCGGTAGACGATGTTGCCCATGCGGCTGTCTACGAAGAATAGGAACTTCCTTGCCTCCCAGTCGTACGCGGATTGTTTGTAACGGGTAAATGAGTGGTGTGCCCCAGAATAGATCAATGCCTTCTGCCCTTTGGCCACAAAGTCAGTGAGGATCGTTTGCGCCATGAATTCGTCAAAGTCGCCGTCTGGAAAAATCTTCTTCGCATCCTCCTTTGAGATTCTGTCGTCCTGCTTCATGAACCGATATTCGATGCGCGGCCCGAGGTTTACCACCCGAAACTTTCGGGAATCTTTTGGCAAGGAATGATTGAGCGCCCATGCGGCCCGGTAAATATCCATATACTCTTTGTAGCCCCAGTCAGGCTTGAACTTGAACATGAGCCAACGTGCCAGATTTTCGTCATACGTGTCGGCAGTAATTAGCCGATCTACCTCGGCTTGGTAGGCATGCTCGCCGAACTCAATCCCTAAGTTGTATACCCCTGCCCTGTAGAGACGTGGGATCAGGTTCTGAACCAACTCCAGGTTGTGCTTGATGAGGTGCTGTTCCCCCAGGAATACGAGGTCGTAGACGACAAATTTGCCCACTACGTAGTCCTCCGGGGTCTGCCAGTGGCTCTTCAGATACTGGGTGAGCTCTTGCTTTTCCTTCGGGTCCAGTTGGCGCATGGGCTTGTCGGCAAGCGCATTCCCAACCAGCAGGACGGAAAGCACCAGGGTAGCGATCGGCTTACACACAGGCACCTCCTCGCAGCTCATAGCGCACGAGGGAGACAGCCCGCCCGGCGCTACCCCCACTTCTTACTGCTACGCGGAATGAAGGCGTTCGGTTCCATGGCATTGAGTCCTGATTATCCGGTTCTCAGCGCTCCCCTTCATTCCGCACCGCCTTCAAATCAATTCCCACCTGCTCGGCCTTCTTATAAAGGTGTGAGCGCTCCAGTCCCAGCGCCCGCGCAGTGTTTGAGATTTGGTGATGATTGCGCTGCAGTTCGGCCAGGATCGTCTGCTTCTCGAACGCGCGGACGCGGTCGGCGAGTGGGCCGGTTCCGGCGAAGGATGAATCGGGGCCGGCCGAAGAAACCGGCAGCGCGAGCGCGATGGTCTCGGCGGTAACTTCGTCGGAACTGGACAGCAGCATCAAGCGTTCCACGGCGTTCCTGAGTTCGCGGACGTTTCCAGGCCAGGCGTATTCCTGAAGTGCGTGGATGGCGTCTTCGGTGAAGCGCATGGGCTTCCATCCATTGGCGGTGCTTACCTGTTGGGCAAAGTGCTCGACCAGCGCCGGAATGTCTTCGCGACGCTCGCGCAACGGAGGCAGCTGCAACGGGAACACGAAGACACGGTGAAATAGATCCTGGCGGAATTTCCCGTCGCGGACGAGCTTTTCCAAGTCGTGGTGAGTGGCGACGATCACGCGCACGTCCACCGCTATCGAGTGGTCTCCGCCGATGCGTTCGACTTCTCCTTCTTCCAGTACGCGCAGCAGCTTGGCCTGCATGGCGAGCGGCATGTCGCCGATTTCGTCCAGGAAGATGGTGCCGCGCTGGGCCTGCTCGAATTTGCCGAGATGGCGGGCGCCGGCTCCGGTGAAGGATCCTTTTTCGTGTCCGAACAGCTCGGATTCGATCAGTTCGGCCGGAACCGCGGCGCAGTTCAGCGTGACAAACGGCCCATCCGCTCGCGGACTGCGCTCATGCAGCGTGCGCGCCACCAGTTCCTTGCCGGTGCCAGTCTCGCCGAGAATGCAGACACGGGTCTCGCTCGCGGCCACGCGTTCCACTTGCGTCATAACGCGGCGCATGGTCTCGCCCTGCCACACGATCTCGTGTTTGCCGAGCCGGCGCTCAAGGTCGCGGTTCTCGCGCTCGAGGCGGCCAAGTTTCAGCGCGTTCTCGACCGTGAGCAGCAGCTTTTCCGTCGAAATCGGTTTTTCCAGGAAGTCGAGCGCGCCCAGCCGGGTGGCGCGGACGGCCATCTCGATGTGCGCCTGCCCCGACATCATTACGACCGGGGTCGGAACACCCTGCGCTTTCAACTCTTCGAGCAAGGTCAGGCCGTCTTTGCCGGGCATAACGACGTCGGAGAGAATCAGGTCGAAGGCTTGCGCTTTGGCCAGTTCCAGCGCCCGGGCGGCGTTGTCGCACACCGTGGCCTCGTGTCCTTCGAGGCGAAATGCCCGCGACAGCGAGGCCAGCGTGTTGGCCTCGTCATCCACGATCAGTAAGTGCGCTTTTAGGGGCACAGTTCTCTCCTGAGAGGCTGCCGAAAAGATCAAGCATATTACTCAGCCCCTAAAGGGGCGGTTCAAACGAGGCACGTTGCGGCATCGCTAAAGCGATGCCCTGATACGAAACCCGACTCTTCGGGTAGCCTGCCAGTCCAATAGCCTGCTAAGCCTAAGAACTCCGCGGTTCTCTACACGGTAGCTCAATCCGGAAGGTCGTTCCTTTCTCTTGTGTGCTCTCCACGGAAATCTTACCGCCGTGGTCACTCACCACCGACTGTACTATGGCCAGCCCCAGGCCCGTGCCATGTTGCTTGGTCGTGTAGTAGGGAGTGAACAGGCGCGCGCACTCCTCCTGTGTTAGGCCGGAGCCGGTGTCGGAGATGGAGAGTTCCACAGCGTCGCCGATTGATTGCGTGCGGACGGTAATCTCTCCACCTTGCGGCAGGGCATCAATCGCATTGAGCACGAGGTTCGAGAGCACGCGGTGCAAAAGGTCAGGATCAGCGGAGATCACTGGCAACTGCGGATCAAGTTCAGTTTGGACAGTGATCTGAGTTTTCGCCTGCAACTGGGCCTGGAAAACCCGCAACACGGAACGCACAACTTCATTGAGTTCGGTGGGTTTCCGCTGCGGCTGCGGCATCCTGGCGAACTCGCTGAAGCGGCCGATGATTGTCTTCAGATTGTTGACCTCGGCCAGCAGCGTGGACGTTCCTTCCTGGAAGACTTCCTCAAACATTTCCGGCGCCTTCTCTTTCGCGCGGACCAGATTTTCGACCGTGACCTGCAGCGGAAACAACGGATTCTTCAATTCATGTGCCAGGCGCCGAGCCAGTTCGCGCCAGGCCGCCACGCGTTCAGCCTGGAGCGTCCGCTCTTTCTGCTGCAACAGATCTTCCGTCATGCGGTTGAATGCGGAAGCCAGTTCACCGAGTTCATCATGCGATTCCACGTCGACCTTGGCCGCGAGATCGCCGGCGGCGACCCGGCGTGCGGCCTCGGCAAGCGATTTGACCGGCCGGGTGACACGGGCAGCGAACCACAGACTGGCCAGGACTGCGACCAGGATGCCGGTCCCTCCGACCAGCATCGCTGCCGAGACCACCTGCCGCTGCAATTCGACGAGCGGGCGCCGCGAACTGCCTACCAAAAGCACGCCCATCAGTTGCTGGTTGGGCCCCGTCAGCGGCATCGCATGGAAACTTTCGGCGTCGGCGGAATCGGCAGTCCAGTGAATGACGCTCCGAGCTTCCTGACTGGACCGCCGCACCTGTTCGACCAGGGGCGCAATCTTGTCGGCGCCGGCCGCGGGCCCGTTCAGATCGAGCAACGATTTCGGACTCCACTTTTCGTCCAGATTTTGATAAAGGAGCACGCGCGTGCCCGTGGGGATGTCGAGCGTCGAGAGGAAGCCCTGATCGAGCCGCTCTCCGCCGATGACATACAGCGGCTGCTCGCCGATGCGGGCTGCGCGCACGGCGAACAGGCCGAGGGTGGAGCCCTGCGGTAGTTCCTCGCGCTTGAGAAATGCGCCTGCCGATCCGATCGCCGAGGGAATCGCCGGCTCGGGATATCCAAACTTCGCCTGCCATTGTGCGGAGGAGAGTATGGTTCCCTGATGATCCACGAGTTCCAGGAAGTCGAGGTGCTGCTGGCCGGCCAGGCTGCGGGCTTCGCTTACGTAGCCGCCGGAGTCCGACGATCCGCGGTTGATCTCGAGAGCGATGTGCTGGACGGTTTCGCTGGCGGTAGCCGCCTCGACCTTGCGGACAACTTCGTCTCCCCGGCGCTGGAATTCCGAACGGAATTGGGCGGCCACGGTGTTCGCGCGTTCCTGATTGGCGCCTTCGAACGAGCTCCGCATGGTGCTCCACACCGATGCCGAGATCACCACGACGCAAAGAAAGACGGTGAGCGCAAACAGCAGCAACAGCTTTTGGCGGAAACTCATCGCGAGTCCGCCTCCAGCCAGACGTCGGAGAGATTCCAGTCGCCCGTCCGGTCAGGTTCCCAGTTGCGCACGCGTGCACCGGCTGCGCTGGCGAC
>JACQDD010000258.1 GCA_016201265.1 Terriglobales bacterium
GACCAATGGTCAGATCCAGCTGGGCATTGGGCACATTCGGGTTGGCAACACGAACATCGTAACTCCTGAGCCTGGCACGCTCGGCTTGCTTGGGCCTGGGCTGGTAGCAATCGCGGGCATGGTTCGCCGTAAGCTCACTGCTGGCGTCTAGAACCAGGGCTGATTCCGCTTTTCGCCCAGAACACTCCACTCAGGGCCCCGCCTCGCGGCGGGGCTTTTGATTTTCCGAGAAAACTCTTCCCCTCCATCCTCCCCGGCGTCCCCCCTTTACGGCTCGCTACCGCCTGCCTGTCTTCGCGTCTGACTGCCCCGACTCTGGATGAACTTCCGCCTTTTTGACCTTCCTTCCGGTCAATCGATTGTGACTGCGAAGGGTCTTGCGAGGGTTCCGCTTCCGTTACCGCCGTAACCGCGCGCCCAGGGATTAGCGTTGACGTTACTTTGGACCAAACCTACATTCAGGCGAGGGGGTCGTATGAAAGACATCCATGAGGTCTTGCGTCGCAAGCAGGCGCAGTATTCGCAGTTGGGCAAGCAGATCGAAATGCTGCAGCAAGCCGCCGAGAAACTGCGCGAAGTCGCGCCCCTGCTCGCCGAAAATGAAGCAGAAGACGACAGCGCGGTGCTGGCAGAAGTAGACGACGACAGCAACACGATGGCCGCCAAGGCTGGCGCGCAATCCTCGCCCGCTGCCGCCAAGCCGGCGCGCAGCAACACTCCGCGCTGGCCGTAGAGCGCAGGAGCGGGCAGGAGGCTCCACTTCGATGATATTGCAGGCATTGCTGGTATCGAAGGACGATCTGGCCGCGGAAACGCTGACCCAGGTGTTGGCCAACTTCGGCGTCGCCGTGGATCGCTCGAGCGCGGCCGATGTGGCCGTGGCCCGCCTGGAAGAAGAATACTTCGACCAGATCATCGTGGACTTCGACGATCCCGGCACCGCCTCGCTGGTGCTGGAGAGCAACCGCCGCCAGGTTAGCCCGGAACAGCGCAAACCGGCGGTGACCGTGGCCCTGCTGCGCGACGCCTCGCAGATTCGTGCCATCCTGGGAGCCGGCGCTCACTTTATCCTGGTCAAGCCGCTCACTTACGATCAGGCGCAAGCTACTTTGCGCGCCGCCACTGCCCTGCTGAAGCGGGAGCGGCGGCAGTCGTTCCGGATTCCTGTGCAGGCAGCCGTTTCCATCCGCACCGAAGAAGTTCCGAACCTGGAAGGCATCCTGCTCGACCTGAGCAGCGGAGGCATGGACGTACTTGCAGCCAAGCCACTTCCTTCTGCGGCCCTGGCGCGTTTCTCATTTGAACTTCCCGACGGCAACGTACAGGTGGAAGGCGACGCTGAAATCGCCTGGAGCAGTGCCAACGGGCAGACCGGTTTGCGCTTCCTCGACATGGACGTCCGCATGCGCGAGCAACTGAACGAATGGCTGGCTGGTCACTCGCAAGAGGCCTTGCCGGAGGAACCCGATCCGGTCTCCCATTGCAAGCTGACCGACATGAGCCTGGGCGGTTGCTATGTGGAAACCGAGTCTCCCTTCCCTCAGTCTTCGGCCGTGGACCTGTGTCTCAAAGCAGCCGGAATGGAGATCCATACCGAAGGCTTGGTCCGGATCATGCATCCCAGCCACGGTATGGGTATTGAATTTCCAGCACGCACCGAAGAGCAGCGGAAGAGCGTCGGCGACTTCATCGAGTTCCTGACCCAGCAACCTGGCGCCACGCCGGAACTGGAGATTTCCCCGCGCGCCCTCCGGGCCAGCGCGGAAGAGCTGAACCAGGAACCAGAAGCGGGATCAGAGAACGACGACCCGCTCCTGGAGTTGCTGCGGGGCGGCGACGCCCTGGAGCAGGCGCAGTTTCTGGATGATTTGCACCGCCAGCGGAATTCGGCCGACGTAAGCCAGTAGCCGCCCGACGCAAAAGCGCCTTCCGAATCGATTCCAACAATAAAAACCGGGGCCGGGCCGACACCCCGTCTCTGGTGCGGCCCGGCCCGCGGCGGTCTGTTCCACCTCGATGGCCACAGCTTAGCGTAAGACATCGCCCGGCATCATTGCGCCGCGGTTAATTTTTGGAGAAATTTTGCGATGCAATAGAATTGCATCCGCTCCATTGTTCAAGAATCTCATCTCGCGTTTGGTGGCGCTCGGTGCCGTGTGCTTTCTGGCCATCACGCCATTTTTCTGGCGCGGCGTTCCCTCCGGCCACGATTTCGAGTTTCACCTGTTCTCGTGGATGGAAGTACTCGGCCAGTGGAAACACGGGATCCTCTACCCGCGTTGGGCGGCGCTAGCGCACTGGGGCTATGGAGAAGCGCGCTTCTTGTTTTATCCGCCGGCGTCGTGGGCTCTGGGCGCGGCCCTGGGAGCAATTCTGCCGTGGAAGCTGGTTCCCGGCGCCTACTGCTGGACCGTGCTCACTTTGGCGGGGCTCTCGATGTACCGGCTTGCCCGGGAGTGGCTGCCTTCGCCCGACGCGTTTTTCGCTGCCGCGCTCTATGCAGTCAATCCTTATCACCTGGTGATCGTCTATTGGCGGAGCGCCTTTGCGGAACTGCTGGCCGCGGCGCTGTTGCCCCTGTTGCTCCTTTGGGTTCTGCGGTTGAAAGAGCCCGGCTTTCGTCCGGTTCTATGGCTCAGCCTTACCCTCGCCGCGGCGTGGCTCACCAACGCACCCGCCGCCGTCATGATTCACTATTCCGTGGCAGGGTTGGCGGCGTTGCTGGCAGTGCTGGAACGTTCTTGGCGTCCACTCGGTCGGACGGCGCTCGCAGTCGCGCTCGGAGCGGGTCTGGCATCGTTCTACCTGATTCCAGCCGTGTATGAGGAATCCTGGGTCAACATTGGCGAGGTGCTGGCCCCGGGCGTTCGACCACAGGATAATTTCCTGTTCACCAGCATCCCCGATGTCGACCACAACCGGTTTAATCTCATGGTCTCTGTCCTCGCCGTCGTTGAGATCAGCGCAGTTGCAGCGGCCATATGGCTCTCGCGCGCGTGGCACGTCAAACAGAGAAGCCCGTGGATTCTGCTTTCCTGCTGGGGTGGCCTCGCGGCTCTCACCATGGTCTCCATCACCAACCTGTTCTGGCAGCATCTTCCCAAGCTCCGCTTCGTGCAGTTGCCCTGGCGTTGGCTGCTGTGTTTGAACGCGGCTTTGGCCGTTCTACTGACGATGGCCACGCGGCGCTGGAGTTCGCGCGTGCTGGCGTGCGTCGCGCTGTTGGCCGTGATCGTGATCGCCGCATATCGCATCCAGCCGCCCTGGTGGGATTCGGCCAGCGACATTGAGGAGATGAGCGATGCGATTGCCGATGGCACGGGCTACGAGGGCACCGACGAATACGTCCCGGCCGGAGTCGATCCCTATGAATTGAACAAGGATCTGCCGCAAGTCGCCGCTTCCTACCACGAAGCGAAACGAACTGAAGTTCTGCAATGGGGGCTGGTCGAGAAACACTTTGTCGTTCACACCGACGGCCTGGAGCTGTTGACACTGCGACTCTTCAACTATCCGGCATGGGAAGCTACGGTCAACGGGAAGCCGGTCGCGACACAAACGACTGACGTCACCGGCCTGATGCAGATTCCTCTTATGCCCGGCACAAATGACGTTCGACTCCACTTCGGCCGGACCCGCGACCGCACCATCGGGGGCCTGGTGTCGCTGATCAGCCTCGGGCTGCTGATTGGCGCGTGGATCAAGCCGCAGCCGAAGACGCTGGTGAGGCAGCAGATGTAGTCCCCTGTGTACCTCCGTGCCCTCTGTCGTTAAACAAAAAGCTGATGACCACAGGGGACACAGGGGAACACAGAGAAAGGCTCTCGAGAGCACGTAAGATGCAACGTCGTGTCCTAGTCGCAACCTCAAATCCCGGCAAGCTGCGCGATTTTGCGGGAGCCGCCGAGCCCTACGGCATCACCATCGCCGCGATTCCCCACTTCTCTTCCCTGCCCCCGGTTGTCGAAGACGGCGCCACCTTCGAAGCCAACGCCCGCAAGAAAGCCGAAGCCTACAGCCTGGCCGTTCCCGGTGAACTGGTGCTCGCGGATGACTCGGGCTTGGAGATTGACGCCCTTGGCGGCGCGCCCGGAGTGCATTCCGCCCGCTACGCCGCCGAAGAACCGCATGCCGCCGAGAGCAACGCAGATGATGAAGCCAACAACGCCCGCGTGCTGCGCGAACTGGCTGGTGTCCCGCGGGAGAGACGCGCCGCTCGATTTGTCTGTGTGCTGGCGGTGGCCCGGGATGGGCAGACGCTCCAGACCGTTCGCGGCACGGCGGAGGGCCTCATTCTGGCCGCGCCCCGGGGCAAGAATGGCTTCGGATACGATCCGCTATTCTATTTCCCGCAGATTGGTAGGACCTTTGCAGAGCTGAGCCCGGCTGAAAAATCACGATACAGCCACCGTGGTGCCGCGTTTCGTGCTTTCCTCTCGTGGTGCGCGACTGCGCACTTGACGGGCTGATCACCCTGGAGAACACCGAGAAGAATCCTGATCGGCTTTCTTCTGTACCTCTGTGGCCCTGTGGTCAATTGAACTCAGTATCTCTTCAGTACAGTCAAGGACGACCGAACTTTCCTTGACTTGCCTTCCGCAGCAACCCGATAATCACAGGTTGCCATTTTCATACTGTTCATACAAGGAGCAGCCATCGTGGCGTCAGCAGCCAACTCTGTGGCCCCGAAGATCAAGCCGGGCGTCGCCCCGCTCCGAGCTGGCGAAGGAACGTCGTTCCTGTTGCGGCGCCTTCATTCGCTCACTGGCATCGTACCCATCGGACTCTTCCTTCTCGAGCACTTCCTCTCCAACGCCGAAGCTTTCAAAGGCGCCGAGGCCTACGCCAAGCAAGTCGCCTTTCTGAACAGCCTGCCTTTTGTTGTAGGGCTCGAGTTGTTCGGCATCTGGATTCCGATCCTCTACCACTCCCTGTACGGGGGGTACATCTGGTATCGCGGCGAAACGAATGTCGGCGACTATCCCTGGACCGGCAACTGGCTTTACACCGCGCAGCGCTGGACCGGCATCGTGGCCTTCGTCTATATGGCGCAGCACACCTACTACCTGCGGTTCACTGGTGTGCACCTGCCCACGCATCCGGCGGCAGCCTTCTCGAAGGTGCAGGGAGAATTTCAGAATCCGTGGATGATTGCTTTCTACGCCGTGGGAGTCATCGCGGCCTCCTGGCATTTCTCCTACGGCCTGTGGCTCTTCGCCGCGAAATGGGGCATCACCACCGGCGAAAATGCCCGCCGCCGTTTTGGTTACATTTGCCTGGCGCTGGCGCTCGGACTGGTTGCCATCGGGGCAGCCAGCATGTACGGCTTCCTGAAAGCTCCTTATCACCCGTGGGAACCGAATACGACTAACGAAAACATCGTCATGCGATAGCGGACGGGCTTATCCCGTCCAATGGGACTCATACAGATGGCAGCAACTCCGAAAATTATCGTGGTGGGCGGCGGCCTCGCAGGCCTCGCCGCCGTCATCAAAATTGCCGAGATGGGCGGAGAGGTGGACCTGTTCTCCATCGTCCCGGTCAAGCGATCGCACTCGGTCTGCGCCCAGGGTGGCATCAACGCCGCCAAAAACCTGAAGGGCGAAGGCGACTCCACCTGGCAGCATTTCGACGACACCATTTACGGCGGCGACTTCCTCGCCAACCAGCCGCCCGTGAAGGCCATGTGCGACGCCGCTCCCGGCATCATTGATCTGCTTGACCGCATGGGCGTCACATTCAACCGCACGCCCGAGGGTCTGCTCGATTTCCGCCGCTTCGGCGGCACGCTTTTTAACCGCACTGCATTCGCCGGCGCGACCACCGGACAACAGCTTCTCTACGCGCTCGACGAACAGGTTCGCCGCTACGAATCGGAAGGCAAGGTCAAGAAGTACGAGCACTGGGAGTTCCTCTCCGCCGTGCTCGACGGAACCCGTACCTGTCGCGGCATTTGCGCTATGGACCTGCGCACGATGGAAATCCGCACCTTCCCGGCCGACGCCATCATCATCGCGACCGGCGGCATTGGCGCGATCTTTGGCAAGTCGACGAACTCGGTTGTCTGCACCGGGTCGGCCCAGTCGGCGCTCTATCAGCAGGGCTGCTACTACGCCAACGGAGAGTTTATCCAGGTGCACCCCACGTCGATTCCCGGCGAGGACAAGCTGCGCCTGATGTCGGAGTCGGCCCGCGGCGAAGGCGGACGCGTCTGGGTTCCCAAGACACCCGGCGACAAACGCGATCCCAAGAGCATCCCGGAAAAAGAGCGCTGGTACTTCCTCGAAGAGTGGTATCCGAAGTACGGCAACCTGGTGCCGCGCGACGTGGCCACTCGCGCCATCTTCAAGGTCGTCTACGAGCACAACCTCGGCATCGACGGTAAGCCGATGGTCTATCTCGATCTGACCCACATTGACCGCAAGGTGCTCGACCGCAAGCTCGAAGGCATCCTGGAAATTTACGAAAAGTTTGTCGGCGACGACCCCCGCGACGTGCCCATGAAGATCTTCCCCGGCATGCACTACACCATGGGCGGCCTCTGGGTGGATTACAAGCAAGCTACGAACATCCCAGGAATCTACTCTGCGGGCGAGTGAAGAATCTGGCATCAGCGCCCAGCAACGGGCACTTCGAAGCCGAGCGCAAGCGTCAGCAGGAAATCAACGCCGGCCTGATGAGCGCCGACGGCAAAGAGAATCCGTTTCTGCTCTGGCGCGAACTGGGCGACCTGATGACCAAGGACTGCACGGTCATCCGCTACAGCAAGAATTGTCAGGCCGCCGACGCGAAAGTGGTCGAGTTGCTGGAGCGCTTCCAGCACATCAATCTGAGCGACAAGACGCAGTGGGCGAACACAACGGTCGCCTTCGCCCGTCAGCTCTACAACATGCTGCAACTGTCGCGAGTGATCGCCCAAGGCGCCGGCATGCGCGACGAGTCGCGCGGCTCGCACTACAAACCCGACTTTCCCGACCGCGACGACAAGAACTGGATGAAAACCACGAAAGCAACGTTTGTTCCCGATGCCGATGAGCCAAAATTCGAGTTCGAGCCGGTGGACGCATCGCTGATTCCGCCGAGACCGAGGAAGTATGACGTGGCGAAATAGAGATGGAGGGCAGTTCGCTCAGGATGACAAATCATTACATGCGCGAGTCGCTAAAGGCTAAGAGCTAATGGCTAACAGCAAAACCGTCATCATCAAAATCAAGCGCCAACTCACCCCCGACGCCAAGCCGCTCTGGGAAGAGTTCGAGATTCCCTACAAGCCGAACATGAACGTCACCTCCGCCCTGATGGAGATCGCGGCCAGCCCCGTCACCCGCGACGGCAAGAAGACGACACCGGTCACTTACGATTCGAACTGCCTGGAAGAGGTCTGCGGCTCCTGCGCCATGCTCATCAACGGACGCGCCCGCATGGCCTGCTCCGCCCTGCTCGACAAGCTCGATTAGCCCATCAAGCTCGAGCCGTTCTCGAAATTTCCCGTCGTTCGCGACCTCTCCGTCGATCGCAGCGTGATCTTCGAGAACCTGAAGAAGGTCAAAGCCTGGGTGCCGGTAGACGGCACTTACGACCTCGGCTCCGGTCCGCGCCTCACCATGGAGGACCAGGAAGAGTCCTACCCGCTCTCGCGCTGCATTTCATGCTGCTGCTGCATGGAAGCCTGTCCGCAATTCAACGAGTCCACCGGCTTCGTCGGCGCGGCCGCGATCTCACAGGTCCGCCTGTTCAACACGCACCCCACCGGCAAGGCCCTGAAGCGCGAGCGCCTCTCCGCCTTGATGGGCGACGGTGGCATCCAGGAATGCGGCTACGCGCAGAACTGCGTCGAGATCTGCCCCAAGGACATCCCGCTCACCAAGTCCATCTCCGAGGTCGGCGGACAAGTCATGCGACAAGCCATCGGCGATTTGTTCAGGAAATAGGCATTGGGCTCTGGGCTTCAGGCTTTGGGCTCCGTGATTCGGAACCCCGGCTGTTTTTTGGTGGATTTCTCGCTCCCAGTGCAATTTCGGTCCAAGCGCCCGTCCTCTAACCCCTTGAGCCTAAAGCCTAGCGCCTGAAGCCTGAAGCCTGGGTAACGCGTTACTCGTAACTCTCCTCCGTAATCGCTCTTGGGTCGATTCCTTCACCCTCCGCTTGACCTGTGGGGTACAATAACGGCTCCTTCTGGACCTTGGGGGCCTTTTTCCCATACCAGGAGCTTCCCCGATGACCCAAGGGCTAAAGCGGTTCAAGTCGCTTTTCGCGCTCCTGTTTGCGCTGCTTCTCGCGCACGGCGCGGCTTTTGCCCTGCACAGCACGGAACCGAATCGCTCCACTACCCACAAGTCTCATCGTAAATCGAGTCATCGGTGGCGTCTGCGCTGGAACCCGATGTTCCGGCCTTCGCACGATTCCCTGTTGCGTCAGAACGAAGAGATCGACCGCCTCGATCTGCCGCGCATTCAGGACGACGATGAACTCGAACAGCTGAAAGCCTCGAACGCCCTGGTTCCGATTCGCGAGAGCGCCACCGTCGAGATCGACCGCCGTCTGGACCCCGCGCGCCGCTATTGCCGCCCCTGGACGCGCGATTTCGTCGAGGATTTAAGTCAGGCGTACTACAAACAGTTCCATGCGCAGATCCAGGTAAATTCGGCGGTGCGCACAGTCAAGGTCCAGAAGAAGCTCCGCCGCCACAACCGCAATGCCGCGCCCGCGTACGGCGATACCGCATCCTCGCATCTGGCCGGCGTCACTGTGGACTTGCAGCGCCGTGGCATGTCGAAGGAGCAAGTGCGGTTCGTACAGCGCTACTTGTTCTACCTGCGCGCCCTCGGACTGGTCGAGCCCGAAGAAGAACGCCGCCACTGGTGCTTCCACGTGATGGTTTCCGACCGCTACACCGGCTGGCGCCAGAGCCAGACCGTTGTCCCGTTGCACCCCGCGTCGGAAACCGAAGCCGCTGTCACCGGTTCGGACTGAAGCCCTCCCGCTTTCCCGCCTCTCTCCTGTAGAATCCCGTCACCGACATGAGACATTCCATTTCCCTGCTCGCCCTCGCGCTCTCGCTCAGCCTTTTCACCCAAGCCCAAACTTCTGACGCCGGGGTAAGCGCCAAGGCCCGCCAGATTCACGACTCGGCCCTGGTCGTCGACACCCACGCCGACACCCCGCAGCGCTTCCTCGACGAGAACTATGACATCGGATCAACTGATCCTAAAGATCACGGCCACATCAGCCTCGACAAGGCCAAGGCAGGCAACCTCGGCGCCGAGTTCTTTTCCATCTGGGTGGAGCCCGAAACCAACCAGGGCCACTTCGCCCGCCATACGCTCGACTTGATTGATGCCGTCTATGAGCAGGCCGCCCGTCATCCCGACCGCATGGTGATGGCCTTCAGCGTGGACGACATCGAGCGCGCCCACAAGCAGAAGAAGCTTGCCGCTTTAATGGGCATCGAGGGCGGCCACTCCATCGAGAACGATGTTCGCGTGCTGCGCGCTTTCTATCGCCTTGGCATCCGCTACATGACCCTGAGCTGGTCGAACACCAACGAGTGGGCCGATTCATCCGGAGACATCAACAATCCCAAAGTCGAGCACCACAACGGTCTCACCGACGGAGGCAAGCAAATCGTCCTCGAGATGAATCGCCTCGGCATGCTGGTGGACATTTCCCACGTCACCGACAAGACCTTCTACGACGTCATCGCCGTGACCAAAGCCCCGGTCATAGCTTCCCACTCATGCGCCCGCGCTCTAACCAATCATCCGCGAAACATGACCGACGACATGCTCCGTGCCGTGGCCAGGAACGGCGGCGTGGTCCAAGTGAACTTCTACAACGCCTTCATCGACGAGGACTACCGCAAGGCAGCTGAGACACAGATGAAGGATCGCGATGCCGCCTTGAAAACTTATATGGACCAGCGCAAGACCGCCGGTCAAACCGTCACTTACCTCGACGCGGACCGCATCGAGCGCGAATGGGCGGCGAAGGTCCCGCGTCCCCCGCTCAAGTCGCTCATCGATCACATCGATCACGTCGCCAAGGTGGCTGGTATCGATCACGTCGGCCTGGGCTCAGACTTCGACGGCGTGAGCGGCGCCACTCCGCAAGGCATTGACTCCGCCGCTGACCTGCCCAAAATCACCCAGGCCCTGCTCGACCGCGGCTATAGCGCCGGCGACATCAAGAAGATCCTCGGCGGGAACCTGCTGCGCGTCTTCCGCGAAGCCGAGCGCGTCAGCCGCGAAATGCAGGCCGCGACCCAGCATTAGAGGCAGGAGAGCAAGCAGCGCCCGGCCGCCGCTGTGTAGCGCGGGCCCCTCGCCCGCGCCCGGCTTGGTACAATCAGGGTTTGCCAAAAGCATCTTGAGGAACTCCTATGCGAACACTCTTTTGCACGCTTGCCCTGATTGCTTCCACTTCCCTGCTCAGCGCCGGCCAGGCCACGCCATCGGCGAAGCCGCCCGTGAGAACGCCGGCCGCCGCTGCCTCGGCCGAGCCCGCCGCTATCATCCACACTACAGCCGGCGACATGCATTGCAGGCTGTTCGAAAAACAGGCCCCCATCGGTGTTGCCAACTTCATCGGTCTCGCGCAAGGCACTAAGGACTGGACCAATCCCGTTTCTCATGCCAAGAAGCACGGCGTCCCACTCTACGACGGCACCGTCTTTCACCGCGTGATCCCCGAATTCATGATCCAAGGTGGCGATCCCGCTGGCAACGGCGCAGGTGATCCGGGATATCAGTTCAAGAACGAAACGTCAGCGGATCTGAAATTCGATCGTCCCGGCCGCCTTGCCTATGCAAACTCTGGCCCTGACACCAACGGCTCGCAGTTCTTTATCACCGAGGATGTCGCCCACAGCGCGCACCTAAGCGGCCACTACACCATCTTCGGCCAATGCGATCCGGCCAGCCTCGAACTGGTCAAGAAGATCGCCCGCATGACCAGCGATCCGAGCAACAATCGCCCGTTCCATCCGGTGAAGATCACCCACATTGATATTCAACGCGGCGCGGCCACGGTTAGGAGACCTGCGCCCGCCAAGCCGGCCGCTGGCGCCAAACCATCCGCTGCTGTAAAGAAGCAGGCGCCGCAGCAGCAATAGTCACGAATCCGAAACGCGAGGAAAATTCATGGCACGCACACCCGGCACTTATGCAGTTTTTCAGACGAGCGAAGGCAACATCGTCTGCCGCCTTTTTGAAAAGGATGCTCCAAAAACCGTGGCCAACTTTGTCGAGCTGGCCGAAGGCAAGCGCGAGTGGACCCATCCGAACACGCGCAAGAAGAGCAAGGACCCGCTCTATAACGGCACCTTTTTCCATCGCGTCATCCCCGATTTCATGATCCAGGGCGGAGACCCCCAGGGCACGGGCATGGGCGGCCCCGGATATCAGTTCGAAGACGAAACCAAAGGCGCGCCGCATCGCTTCGACAAAGCGGGCAAGCTCGCCATGGCCAACGCCGGTCCGAATACCAACGGATCGCAGTTCTTCATCACGGTGGCCAACACCGATTGGCTCACCGGAAAGCACACCATCTTCGGCGAGGTGGTCGAAGGACATGATGTTGTCGAGAAGATCTCGAAGGTGGCGCGCAATCGCCAGGACCGCCCGAACAAAGATGTAGTGGTCACGTCGCTGATGATCGAACGCAGCTGAGTAGCGCCGGCACCTTGGCGGCTGTCGCGAGGGTACCCTGCCCTCGCACTCGGGCTCACGGAGAAACGGCTCCGTTCTGTGAGCCTTCTCACCTTACCGGGTGGTCCTAACCCGCTCTATTTCGCAATATTCTTTATAATTGATCACTTCTCATATAAGTTGCGGAGGCTAGCATCATGGCAGTGTTCAACGGCGTTCCCGTCCCGGCAGACGGACAGCAGATCGAATACAGCGACGGCAAGTACCGCGTGCCCGATCACCCCATTATCCCGTTCATCGAGGGGGACGGCACCGGTCGCGACATCTGGAAAGCGTCGGTCCGCGTCTTCAACGCCGCTGTCGAGAAAGCATACGGCGGCAAGCGCGCTGTCGCCTGGTATGAAGTTTTTGCCGGCGAGAAAGCCAAGGCGCGTTTTCAGAACTGGCTGCCTGACGACACCGTCAGCGCCATTCGCGAATTTCGCGTCGCCATCAAGGGTCCTCTGACTACGCCCGTCGGCGGCGGCATCCGTTCGCTCAACGTCGCGTTGCGTCAGATTCTCGACCTGTACTGTTGCGTGCGCCCGGTAAAGTACTACCGCGGTGTGCCCTCGCCGGTGAAGCATCCCGAGCGCATGAACGTCGTCATCTTTCGCGAGAACACGGAAGACGTCTACGCCGGAATCGAATGGGAGCAGGGCACGCCCGAAGCCGCTCGCCTGATCGAGTTCCTGAACAAAGAAATGTTGAAGGGCGGTAAGAAGCAGGTGCGGCTTGACTCCGGCGTTGGCATCAAGCCCATCTCGGTCACCGGCACCAAGCGCCTGGTGCGGAGGGCCATCCAACATGCGCTTGAGAGCCGGCGCAAGTCGGTCACGCTCATGCACAAAGGGAACATCCAGAAATTCACCGAGGGCGCATTCCGCAAGTGGGGTTACGAACTGGCCACCGAGGAGTTCCGCGACCAAGTCGTCACCGAGCGCGAGAGCTGGATTCTTGATAATAAGGACAAGAATCCCAACCTCACCGCCGAGCAGAACGCGAATCTAGTCGAGCCGGGTCTGGAATTCGCCACCGATGACTTCCGCCAGTCGCTCTACAAAGAGGTGCAGGACTGCCTGGATTCAATCTATGCCACCCACGGCAAGGGCGCCTGGAAGAAGAAGCTGATGATCAACGACCGCATCGCCGACTCGATTTTCCAGCAGGTTGTGACCCGCGCCGATGAATACAGCGTTTTGGCCACGCCCAACCTCAACGGCGACTACATCTCCGACGCCTGCGCCGCCCAGGTTGGCGGCCTCGGCATCGCCCCCGGCGCTAACATCGGCGACGGCTATGCCATTTTTGAGGCGACGCACGGTACCGCTCCCAAGTATGCCGACAAGGACGTGATCAATCCCGGTTCCGTCATGCTCTCCGGCGTCATGATGTTCCGCTTCCTCGGATGGACCGAAGCGGCTGACCTCATCGAACAGAGCCTGGAGCGCACCATCGAGCAGAAGAAAGTGACCTATGACTTCGAGCGCCTGATGGAGGGCGCTACGAAGGTCAAGACCAGCGAGTTCGCAGACCACATAATCGAGAACATGGGCGTCGCGGTCGCCGCCGGACGGTAGGCGCAACCGCACGCGAACATCCAGCAGCTGGTTGACGAGTTTTCTATTGTTGTCATCCCGAGCGCAGCGAGGGATCTGCAGTTTCCTCCGTAGCGCGGGCTAAAGGAAGGAACTCATGCACAAGAAAGTAACCGTTGTTGGTTCCGGAAACGTGGGCGCGACCGCGGCTCATTGGATCGCTTCGAAGGAACTGGCCGATGTCGTGCTCATTGACATCATCGAGGGCGTACCTCAGGGCAAGGGTCTGGACCTGCTCGAGGCCATGCCCATTGAGAAGCGGGATTGCCAGGTGCTCGGCACGCAGGACTACGCCGACACCGCCAACTCCGACATCGTCGTCATCACCGCCGGCATTCCGCGCAAGCCCGGGATGAGCCGCGACGACCTGCTCAACACCAACCACAACATCATGAAAGATGTCGTCATCAAGGCCGTGAAGTACTCGCCGAACTGCATCCTGATCATTGTGTCCAACCCGCTCGACGCCATGGCGCAGGCCGCCTATAAGATGAGCGGTTTCCCGCGCGAACGCGTCGTCGGCATGGCAGGGGTGCTCGACTCCGCCCGCTTCCGCACCTTCATCGCCCAGGAACTCAAGGTGAGCGTGGAAAACGTGACCGCGTTCGTGCTCGGCGGACATGGCGACACCATGGTCCCGCTTCCTCGCTATTCCACGGTCGCCGGAATTCCCATCACCGAACTGATGGACCAGGCCACGGTCGAGCGC
>JACQDD010000268.1 GCA_016201265.1 Terriglobales bacterium
ATCAGCAAGCCGCGGTTTTCGCGGAGCCGGACTTTCGCCTGCTCGGAATTGTCGGCTGGCTTTGCCTGGGTGACGAGCACGACGCGGCCATAGGGCCACGCCGACTCCGGAAGGGAGACCAGTTCAGCCGGGACCTGTTCCGGCGTGAGAATGTGGATCTCACGATTGGCAAGGTCCACGAGCCCGATCCCGTCCTCGCGGACGACCAACTGGGGATTCCTCCAGTCGGTCATGTCGTGGAACTTGGGATACTGGGTGGGATCGGGGTCGGGAATGCGTTCGAGCCCGGTCGGCTGTTGCACCTCGGCTGAGGTTTGCGGAGCGGGGGTTTCGGGCTTCGAACAAGCCGCAAGAATCCCGATCAGGATCAGGGTGACAAGAATTCGCACGATGGTCTTTCTCCGTTCCTATTATCACCGCATGGCACGCTTGCGTTGGAGTACCGTTTCGAGACCGCTTTGCGTGTCCTTGGGCAGATGGTACGACTCGGCGTCCGACGGAAACTGATGCGAGGCCACATCGGCCTTGAACGACAGCACCGATTGTGTGATCAGCGCGGCGGCGTCTCCGTAGCGGCGCACGAACTTGGCGGCGTGGCCGAATGTCAGGTTGACGAGGTCGTGGAAGACAAGCACCTGTCCGTCACAGTCCGGGCCCGCGCCGATACCGATGGTCGGCGTTTCGACCTCGGCGGTGATCAAAGCGGCGACTTCGCGCGGGATGCCTTCGAGATAGATACAGGCCACGCCGGCGCGGTCGAGAGCGACCGCATCGCGCATGAGCTGCTCGATGGCGTTCAGCGTCTTGCCCTGCACTTTGTAGCCGCCCATCACGTTGACTGATTGCGGCGTCAGGCCGATATGTCCCGCGACGGGAATCTCGGCATCGATCACGCGGCGGATCACGTCCACGCGCTTCTCGCCGCCTTCCATCTTGACCGCTTCCGCGCCGGCTTCCTTCACGAAGCGGGCGGCGTTGTGGACCGCCTCGTCGGCAGTCTCGTGATACGAGCCATAGGGCATGTCGGCGACGAGCAGCGCGTCTTTCACGCCGCGGCGCACGGCGCGGACGTGGTGCAGCATCTCGTCCACCGTGACCGAGAGCGTGTTCTCGTAGCCGAGCATGGTCATGGCGAGCGAATCGCCGACCAGCACGATGTCAATGCCGGCCTCGTCAACCAGGCGCGCGGTGGCGTAGTCGTAGGCGGTCAGGCAAGTGATGGGATCGCGGTGCAGCTTTTTTTCGCGAAGCGTTGCGGTGGTGATCTTGCGGCGAGGTTCGCCGATGGGCGTGAGACTCACAATGTCCTCCAGTGCCCCTCCGGCGGGCCGGATAGAGCCTGTATGCATCTCTTGGGTGAAGCTGGGGGTATTGTAGCGGGAAATTGGTCGTTGGTCGATGGGGCGGATCGGTGGGTTTTGGCCCAAGGTAAGACGCTTTACAAATGTCTTACATATTGGTAAGATGGCTGCAATGCGAAGCTACCGGACCGTCGTGAGTTCCAAGGGGCAGGTGGTGATTCCGGCCGAGTTGCGCCAGGAGTACGGGCTCGACAAAGGAACCCGCGCTGTCTGGACTGAAGACAGGGGGAGGCTCGTGCTAACTCCGATAACCGAGCGGCGACTGGACGAAATCATGGGCTTTCTAAAGCCGGGCCCTGGCGAGCCATCGGCATTCGAAGCGCTCTTTGAAGAACGCAAGCGTGAGCGCGAACGAGAAGATCAATGACCGCAATCTTCTCGCGAGGGAGTTCGCGGCGATATGTGCTTGACGCCAACGCGTTGACCGCCTTCTTTGAGGCTCGCCGCGGCGCTGCGGAAAAAGTCCGACACCTGCTGGGCGAGGCCGCGCGCCAGGATTTGCCACTCTTGATGTCGGCCGTGAACTGGGGTGAAGTCTTCTACATGGAGTGGCGCTATCGCGGCGAAGCAAAGGCTCGCGAAGCCGAGGCGAGTTTGCTTGAGATGCCCATCGCGGTCATCGCTGTGGACCGGGAACGGGCCTCGCGGGCAGGCGCCCTGAAGCAGAAGCACGGTCTCGGTTACGCCGACGCGTTCGCCGCCGAACTGGCGATCGAGCGCGGGGCTTTGCTCGTCACGGCCGATCCGGAATTTCAGAAAGTCGGGAGGGGGCTGGCCGTATATCCTCTGCCGCGGTATGAAAAGTGAAACGCCGCGAGACTTGAGACGCACGCACTGTTTAGTTGACGGATGCGCTCCCGGGGTATTTCGTCTTGATCCCAGAGCGTCAGTTTGCGCCCGAGCCTGCACGCAGCCCCTTCGAGACGTTCGACAGTTTGAGGAATGACAGAATCGTGAGAGCTGCAAAAACAACGGTCTGCGTGACGTGAACCCAGAACCATGCGTCCGCACCGGTGTCCCAGACCAACTTGCGCGCCGCGTCTTGCGGCCACACAAAAAGGAAGAAGGCCAGGTCGCCGATGATGTGCACCGGGAGGGCGGGCAAGATTGATTTGGTCAAGTACGCGGTGACGCCGAACACAACACCTACGAGAAAATATACGAGAAGCTTGGGCCACAGGAGACCGTGGACTACGTGAGCAGCGGTAAAAAATACGGATGAGATCAGGATCGCGGGCGCGCCGGTGAATTCGCGCTCCAGGATGCTCTGGCAGTAACCCCGGAACGCGGCTTCTTCCGTGAGAGGGGAAACGAGCGAGGCCATCACGATGACCAGGGCTGCCGTCAGCAACGGATACTTGGAAAAGTCATCCATGGCATTCGGCGACATCTTCACGAGTTGGAAGAGCACGATCCACAAGCCGGCCAGAGACACGATCGCCAGCACGCCCGTCACGAGGGCCCAAGTCAACACTGAGCCCGGCACTCGATTGGCTCGCAGGTAGCGATGGCGAGCTTCAGAGGTGCTGTGCGGCCATCCTTTACCACCCAGGTATCGCCAGAAGAGCCACAGGACGATCGCCATCGCTGGCGCACACCAGGGAACTGCCGGGCTGGACCTGAGATTCCCGACGAGAAGCGCTCCCCAGACGCCTTGGCCAACCACCAAAATGAAGAATGCTAGGAATCCGGACCACGCCACCGCAAAGATCGGACGGGAGAGAGAGCGAGAGTCGCCCATGTCATGCCTCTGTGGATGTGACATCAAATCGCCGCAACCACGAGCCGCGGGGAGCCCCTACGCGCTGGCCGCTTCCTGTCCACCGAGCGGCAGGAAGTATTGCGTGCCCTTGATCGGGGCGGAGACTTTCTTCAGCAGCTCCTGCAGGTCTTCGTTGCGGTCCACGAAGTCGATCTCGGAGGTGTTCACGATCAGCAGGTCCGACTGCGTGTAGTGAAAGAAGAAGTGCTCGTAGGCCTTCACGACTTCCATCAGGTAGTCCTCGCTGATGGCCTTTTCGCCAGGGGCGTTCTTCTTTTTGAGCCGCTTCTTCAGCACTTCGGGCGTTGCTTGCAGGTAGATGACGAGGTCCGGCGTGGGCAACTGCTCGCGGAAGTAGTTGAAGTAGCGGTTGTAGGTATCGAGTTCCTGGTCGTTCAGGTTGAGGCAGGCGAAGAGCTTGTCTTTTTCGAAAATGTAGTCGGCGACGACGGTCTTGTTCGAGCGCGGGCCGAGGTCGAGCGCGCTCAACTGCTGGAAGCGGCGGATCAGGAAGGCAAGCTGCGTCTGGAAGGCGGCGCCGGGTGCGCCGTCGTAAAAAGCCTTGAGAAACGGGTTGTCCTCCGGTTCGATGACGCGCTGGGCGGCCAGCCGCTCTCCGAGGACCTGGGCCAGCGTGCTCTTTCCGACGCGGATGGGACCTTCCACTGCAATGTAGCGGGGCAGCTCGAAAAGCTTGGCCATGGGAGGACGTGAGCAGAATATATTGCTTCGGGGCGGGACGCAATTGTGTGAAAAGTTAACAGGAGAGGAGGTCGTTGGTCGCTGGTCGTTTGTCGTTCGCGGTTCGCTGATTGTTGCTCGCAGAGCCAGTTCCGCCGTCGGCAGGTGCTTGCTAACGACCAACGACTAACGACCAAGACCATCTAGAATCTCCTCATGCTCCCCGCTCTGATTGGTCTGACGACCGCCGCCGCTTCGGCGGCGGGGTATCAATCCATGGCGCCGACCGGGCAGTGGTTTGGGCGGACGTTTACCGGGCTCGGGCGCGGCAGGAAGCAGATTGCGCTGACCTACGACGACGGGCCCAACGATCCGCATACTTTGAAATTGCTGGAAGTGCTGGCTCGGCATGATGTCCGCGCCACGTTCTTCATGATTGGGCGCTACGTGCGGCAGCGGTCGGACATCGTGCGCGAGGTGGCGCAAGCGGGGCACGTGATTGGGAATCACACCTTTTCGCATCCGCTGCTGATTTTCGACTCGGCGGCGCAGACCCGCAAACAACTGCTGGAGTGCCGGGCAGCGTTGACGGATGCGATCGGCGATCATTCCAGTCTGTTCCGGCCGCCGTTCGGGGGAAGGCGGCCGGCGACGCTCAAGATCGCTCGTCAACTGGGGCTTGAGACAGTCATGTGGAGCGTTACGGGATACGACTGGAATGCTCCGTCGGCTGTCGAGATTGAGAAGAGGATAGTGCGGCAGGTGCGCGGCGGGGACGTGATCCTGCTGCACGACGGCGGGCATCGGGCCATGGGTGCGGATCGCTCGCAGACGGTGATTGCGACGGACAATCTGATCCGGCGGTACAAGGATCAGGGGTACGAGTTTGTGACGGTGACGGAGATGGTGGGCGCTGGGCGGGCGAGGGCGTCCGCCCCTACGCGGGCATCGCGGGGTTAGCTGACGGCTGACTGCTGTCTTACGCGTGCGCCATCGCGAACGCCTGCTTCGCGGCCGCGATGGTTTGCTGCACGTCGTGTTCCGTGTGGGCGGCGCTCATAAAGGCCGCCTCAAACTGTGAGGGCGGCAGGTAGATGCCGTTGTCCAGCATGGCCCGGAACAAGCGCCCAAAGGCTTCGGTGTCGGACTTGGCAGCGGAGGTCCAGTCGGTAACGGGGCCGGGCGCGAAGAACCAGGTAAACATGGAGCCGACGCGGTTGTTGCACATGGTCACGCCGGCTTCTTTCGCGGCGGCGGCCACGCCGGCCACGACTTCGGCGGAGAGCTTGTCGAGCTTGGCGTAGACGTCCTTGTGCTCGCGCAGGTAGCGCAGAGTGGTGTAGCCGGCCGCCATGGCGAGCGGATTCCCGGATAGCGTGCCGGCCTGGTACACGGGGCCGAGCGGTGCGACGAGGTCCATGATCTCGCTCGGGCCACCGTAAGCGCCCACCGGCAAGCCGCCGCCGATGATCTTGCCCATGGTGGTCAGGTCGGGGTGGATGGCGTACAACTCCTGGGCTCCGCCGAAGGCGAGGCGGAAGCCGGTCATGACTTCGTCGAAGATCAGCAGGGCTTTATCGCGCGTGGTGATGGCGCGCACGGCCTCAAGGTATCCGCGAGCAGGAGGCACGCACCCCATATTGCCGACGACCGGCTCGACGATCACGCAGGCAATCTGGTGCCGGAATTTCTTGAAGGCGTGCTCGAGGGCATCGGTGTCGTTGAAAGGCAGAGCCAGCGTGAACTGGGTGAACTCTTCGGGAACGCCCGCCGAGCCGGGAATGCCCGAGCAGGGCGTCGGCGTGTCCGTGATAGCAGCCTTCGAACTTCACAATGTACTTGCGTTTGGTGTAGGCGCGGGCGAGGCGGATCGCCGTCATGGTGGCTTCCGTGCCGGAACTGACGAAGCGCACCTTCTGCATGTGGGGGAAGGCGGAGATGACGAGTTCGGCCAGGTCGGCCTCGGTGGGAGTGGAAGCGCCGAAGCTGGTGCCATTGCGGGCCGCCGAAATGACGGCCTCAACCACAGTGTGGGCGGCATGGCCGAGGATCAGAGGTCCCCAGGAGCCGATGTAGTCGACGTACTCGTTGCCGTCGGCGTCCCAGATGTGAGAGCCCTGGCCGCGCACGATGTAAAGAGGCTCGCCGCCGACGGCGCGGAAGGCCCGCACCGGAGAGTTCACGCCGCCGGGGATCAACTGTTCGGCGCGTTTTTGCAGCTTGCGCGATTCCTCGGTTTTACGGGCCATGGGCTCCTCCACAGGCAGCAACAACCAATCCTGGATTCAGTTCAATATAGCAGCGCCCCGGGGGAGGTCCGCAGCGCGGTGAGTCACACCATTTTGTGACCTCGGGCACAGGCAGGAAGCGGCGTCGGACGCCCAAATTCACGGGATCTTCACGAAATTGCAATACTGCTGCAACCTCGCGGGGCTAGTTTTGTCTCAGATCACCCTTCTAACCGGGAGGGTTTATCAGGACAGCCTTGGGGGGCTCCAGGCTGTCCGTTTTTTTTTAGGGATTTCTTGGGGCGATTGAGGGATTGCAGAGGTGGAAACCCAATTGCAGAAGTCAGATTGCAGAAGTGAAGCCGCCGTTCGCCCCGTTGCGCTGGATTCCAGCCTCCTGATTTTGCGTTGTTCGGGTTGCCCAAGCCATGCGCGGAGTGTTGTGGGCGATACCGAAACGACCCCGCGCATCGAGCAAAATGATGCCGCCGTGGCCGTTGACGCGCTGCTTCAGATAGTTCATCGCTTCCTGCGCGACCCATTCGGGCATACTGCCGGACTCAACGCGGTCGGCCGCCCATTTTGCCAGCACCAACTTCATGATGGGCTCGCCCCAGCCGGTGGTGGACGCGGCGGCGCTCAAGTTGTCGGCGTAGCAGCCGCAGCCGATCAGGGAGGAATCGCCGAGACGGCCGGGAGCCTTATTCAAGGTGCCGCCGGTGGAGGTGGCGGCGGCGATATTGCCATCGCGGTCGAGGGCAACGGCCCCGACGGTGTCATGCGAAATGGTGGGAGCAAACAAGTCGGCGCGATGTTCTTCCAGATGCGAGCGATATTCGCGCAGGCGCTCGACTTCGCGAGGAAGGATCAAGTCTTCGTTCTTGCACAGCGGGAGGCCGTGCGCGGCGGCGAACTGCTCGGCCCCTTGGGCGACGAAATAGACGTGGGGACTCTCGCTCAGGATTTTGCGGGCGGCGCGGACAGGATTGCGCAGGCGCTCGACGCAGCCCACGCCGCCGGCTCGCAGCGTGGCGCCGTCCATGATGAGCGCGTCCAGTTGGACTTTGCCGTCGTGGTTCAGGAAACTGCCGCGGCCGGCGTCGAAAGTCTCGTCGTCCTCCATGACGACCACGGCTTCCTCGACCGCATCGAGAGAGGAGCCACCGCGTTCCAGCACGCGCCATCCCGTGGCCGCAGCGTTGCGGACGCCGTTCAGGTGTGCCTCCACCATGTCATCGGGAATCGCCCAGGCGCCGCCGTGGACGACCAGAACAGGATTTGTCGGCAACTTTTCGGACCCCGCAGCAATTTCCGGCGTCTAGTCTAGCATCGCGGACAGGAATGTCCGCGCCACACGGGACGGGCGAGGACGCCCGTCTCTCCATCGTCCAGTGGCTCAGGCGGCGCGGCCGGCGGCGGGAGCTTCCATCTCTTTTGTGCGCTGCCAGGTGTAGACGATGCGGTGAATGACCGTGATGGTGGAAAGGACCGCGATGACCCAGAGCGCGGGCGCCATCACGTTGAAGAGGGCTCCAATAATGACCAGCACCAAGCGCTCGGGACGCTCCATGAAGCCGACGCGGCAGGTACCGATGAGCGATTCGGCGCGGGCGCGGGCATAGCTCACCATGATGGCGCTGATCATCACCAGCGCCGTGAGCACGACGTAGAAAGAGCGATTGCCGCGGGCGTAGAAGACGAGCAGTCCGAAAAAGAGGGACGCGTCGCTGTAGCGATCAACGACCGAATCAAAGAACGCCCCGAAAAGGCTGACCCGGTTGGAGGCGCGGGCGACGCGGCCATCCACCAGATCGAAGAAGCCCGAGCCGATGATGACCAGGCCGGCGTAGAAGAACATGCGGCGCTGGTTTTCGCCATTGGCGTAGCCGAACAGGAACGCGGCATAGCTGTTGACGACCAGTCCCATGAGAGTCAGGACGTTGGGGTTGATGCGGGTCAGCGCCAGCATGCGGACGATGGCATCGAGCAATACGCCACAGGCCCGCCCGACTCCGCTAGTCCAGCTCATTGGGCGCCTGCTTCCGGGGCGGCTTCGTCGTGGATGGTGGTCAGCTTAAGGATTTCGAGTTCTCGCTTGCCGGTTGGGGTCACAACCTGGGTGCTGTCGCCAACTTTCTTGTTGAGCAAGGAGCGTCCAATGGGCGAAGTGGTGGAGATCTTCCCGGCGGCCACGTCGGACTCTTCGCTGGTCACGAGCGTGTACTCGACTTCCTCGTCCTTGGTGCTGTCGTACACCTTGACGGTCGAACCCAGGCCGACCTTGTCCTTGGGAATATTGTTCAGGTTGATCAGGGAGAGGTCGGCGAGCCGCCTGCCCAGTTGGCGGATGCGCGCCTTGAGGTATTCCTGGCGCTGCTTGGCCATGTGGTACTCGGCGTTTTCGCTGAGGTCGCCCATGGCGACTGCTTTTTTCAGCTCCCTGGGGATGTCGTGAGCCAGTTCGTACTCGAGCGTGACTAACTCATCCCGGAGCTTCTTCTTGATGTGCTCCGTCATGTGCTTGGGCATTATAAACCGCGGAGGCGGAGGCGGGGGCGGCATCAAGGCCGTACCTGGTTGCCTCTGCCCTGGTGCAACCCCATCAGCCGGAATGACTTACGCCGGTCTTGCCGGAACTTGGACAGGGCTGACGGCGCTCCGGCGGGAAACCCCTTCTCCGGATTGCCTTTAGGCGGTCCGCTCAGCTAGACTGTAAGCGTTCCCCACAGCCTCGGGTGAGGTCTCCCTCCATGAATGGCGACCGCGTTTTCCACATCGGCGACAGGGTCGTTTACCCCAACCACGGCGTCGGCGTGATTGAACAGATCAGCAGCCGGACCATGGGGGAGACGATCGAGAAGTTCTACCTCCTGAAAATCAAATCCAGCAGCCTGAAGGTGATGGTGCCATTTCACAACGTCACCACCGTCGGACTGCGGCCGGTCGTGCGCAATGGCGAAGTCCAGAAGATCGTGGACTACCTGTCTTCGGGCGAATGCAATAACGCACAGGACTGGAAAGACCGGTTCAAGGAGAATTCCGAGCGCATGCGCACCGGCTTCCTGCTGGACGTAGCCGCCGTCCTCAAGAGCTTGCTGATGCTGGGTCAGAGCAAGTCGCTCTCCTTCCGCGAAAAGAAGATGCTGGAGCGAGCCCGCTACCTGCTGGTCAGCGAGCTGGCCATATCCAGGAGCGTGGACGAGGGCCAGATCGAGCAGGTACTGGCCAAGGCGCTAACGAAGTGCAATCTGCGGTTTCCGGAACTGGCAGAGCTGGCGTCTTAACGATTTCTCACCACAGAGTCACAGAGACGCAGAGAAAATCTTTCCAACGGTTTAGTTCCTCCGCCGTTTGCTTTTCGCCCCAGACTGAAATGAGTCAGCAGCAACCTGCTGCAAAGATCAGAGTCCGTCCGACAGGACTTCTCTAAGAAGCTTTTCTCTGTGACTCTGTGTCTCTGTGGTGAGCGATGCAGGTCAGCGCCGTTGGTGCGCTTCCAGCCAGGACTGAAGAATCAGGACGGCGGCCATCCGGTCGACCGCTTTCGCCCGCTTCTCGATGGAAAGTTCAGTTTCGCGCAACAAGCGGTTGGCTTCGGTGGAGGTCCAGCGTTCGTCCCAAAGATGGACGGTGACGCCGAAGTGGTCGTGAAGATCGTCGGCAAAGCGGCGCATCTTCTCCGATTGGGTGCCCTCGGCGCCGCTCAGGCGGAGCGGCAGGCCGACCACGACTTCCCGCACCTGATACTCGGCTAGCAACCGCCCGAGGGCCTCCAGATCGCGGCGCTTGTTCTGGCGCTGGATGGTGGCCAGTCCCTGGGCCGTGATGCCGAGCGGGTCGGTGACAGCGACTCCGATGCGCCTGGAGCCGACGTCGAGGGCGAGGATTCGGGCAGGCAAAGCCTGGGACGTGTTCTCTTGCGATTTCACCGGAGCGATCATTCCGTGGCGAGGACCTGTTCGTCAACTGTCTGCTAGAATCCCGCCCATGCCGACGGTACTTCGGTCTGCCCCTATCGCTGCTATTTCTACAGTCACGAACCGAACGAACCGCCTCATATTCATATCGACCGCGAAGATCTTTCGGCAAAGTTCTGGCTCGATCCTGTGCAACTGGCTCACAATTTTGGCTTTCGTGCCCACGAACTGCGCGAGATACAATCAATCGTGACCGAACATAGGGAAGAGCTTTTGGAGGCGTGGAATGAGTTTTTCGGCTTCGAGCGCGGATGAGCGTGTCCTGGACGTGCAGTTCTCGGACGACTCGCTCAGCGTCAGCCTGCGCGATGGGCGGGTCATTTCTGTGCCCTTGGCGTGGTATCCCCGCTTGCTCCGAGCCACCGCCAAGCAGCGCGCGAACTGGAAGATTTCCGGTGGCGGCTACGGAATTCACTGGCCTGACGTTGATGAAGACTTGAGCACGGAAGGTCTGCTCCGTGGCGCTCCCGCGCCCAAGGCACCGGTCTCGGCAAAGTGAAGCGATTGCAGAGGTCAGAGGTCAGATTGCAGAGGTAGAAAAACGATTGCAGAAGTAAGAAGTCAGATTGCAGAAGTGAAACCCATCTTGTCAACGGCCTGGATTTACTTCTGCAATCTGACTTCTCACTTCTGCAATCCAACTGATGGACACCGACGAGACACCCCGCCGCCATCACTGGTCGCTGACGCTGCTTGGCATCGGCCTGATCATCGTCTTCGCGTATTTCGGCGAGTCGGTGCTGGCGGTGCTGTTCTTTTCCATCCTGCTGAGCTTTGTGCTGGACCCGCTGGTGGAAATACTCGGCGTGTATGTGCGCCTTCCGCGGGCATTGGCAGCGCTGATTGCAGTGATTTTGCTGATGGCGTTGTTTTACGGCATTTCGTACGCCTCGTACAGCCGGGCCATCGCCTTCGTGGATACCGTGCCTCAGTACTCGCAGAAGATCCGCTCCATCCTGAAGCCCTTCCGGCAGCAGGCGGAGAAGCTCGAGAAGACGGGGGCAGCGGTCGGGGAGCCGGAGACCACCAACGTCATCGCCGTCCGGCCGGTGACGAGCTGGTCGGACATGCTGACGCATGGGGTCAGCACGCTGACCGAATTCCTGCTGGCGGCGTCGTTCGTCCCATTCCTGACCTATTTTCTGCTGACCTGGAAATATCACGCCCGCTCCGCCACGGTGATGCTGTTCCCTTTACAGCACCGGCACACCGCTTACGTGACGCTGGGGCTGATTGGCAAGATGCTGCAAAGCTTTATCGTGGGGAATCTGCTGATCGGTCTGCTCATCTCGGGAGTGAGCGTAGCGATTTTCGGGCTGCTGGGGGTCCCGTTCTTCTACTTCATCGGGTTCCTCAGCGGCTTCCTGAGCCTGGTGCCATACCTGGGACTTGTGCTGGCGATGATCCCTCCGGTCCTGGTCGGACTGGGGCAACTGGAGGCCGGCGACCTAGCGGCCGTGGTCCTCTCGGTAATCCTAATGCACCTGTTCGCCTTAAACGTCTTGTATCCGAAACTGCTGGGCAGCCGGCTGAAGCTCAACCCCCTGGCGGTCACGATTGCGCTGCTGTTTTGGGGATGGATCTGGGGCGGCATCGGACTGGTGCTGGCGATCCCGATTACGGGAGCGCTCAAGATCATTTTTGACCACGTGGAGTCGATGAAGCCGTACGCGGCGTGGCTGGGAGAGTGAGAACAATTGCAGAAGTCAGAAGTCAGATTGCAGAAGTGAACCCTTTTGCCGTGCGGACGGAAGTGACGAAAATCGACACGAGTTCGTTCGCCTCGCGCACCAGGCTGTGAAGCTTTTGCTCGGGGAAAATACCGGCCTCCCGCATCAGTTCCAGCCAAAAAGCTGTTTCGTCGGCTTCTTCTAGAACAATGCCCAGCTTTGCCACGAACTCTGCGCGAGACCTGGCCCGGCAAGCACCGCGATAGTTGGCCCCAATCGATGTACCTGAACGAAGGATCTGCGTGCCGAGGATCCGACATTCGTCGGTCTTAGGCAACGACCGGTAGAGTTTGAGAATTCTCAACGCGAAGCGCTTGGTCCGCGTCTGCAGCTCTTCAAACTCCTTCACCCCTGCAAACTAGCTTTTAACGTCCGTGATCGCAGTGACGGCTATCACGGCGAAATTGTTCGGTTTTCACTTCTGCAATCTGACTTCTGACTTCTGCAATCGGCCGTGTACTCCGGTCAGCTTCCCGCCATCTCCTGCAAGCATCTACACTTAAGGCTTGCGGATTCTGATCACAATCTTTCTGCTCGCCGTTCTGGCTCTTGGGGGCTGGGTGGGGTGGGCTGTCTATACGCCGGTTGTTCCGCCGGGAAATCAGTCGGTGCTGCTGCATGCCGGGTATTCCACGCGGCGCATTGGAGCTGAACTCAAGAAAGCTGGTGTGATCCGCAGCGTGTTCGCCTTCCGGCTCTGGTACACACTGCACCCCAAGCACTCCTTGAAAGCTGGAGAATATCTGTTTGACCGGGCAGCGAGCATTCCGCAGGTCTACGACCGCATCGCTCGCGGCGACATCTACTTTCACCTGGTGACGATCCCGGAGGGGTACACGATGTTCGACATCGCCAAGACGATGGAAGACGCCGGGCTTGGCTCTGCCGGGGAATTCCTGAGGATTGCCCGGTCGCGGACGGATTTGGTCGTCGATATGACCCCGGAAGCGAAATCTCTGGAAGGCTATCTTTTCCCCAACACCTATCAGTTCACTCGCACGCAGAGTTTGGAAGAGATGGCGGCTACGATGGTCCACCAGTTCCGGCAGGTGGCGCAGCAGATCGGACTTAACGCGGACGTGCACCGGACGGTGACGATGGCCTCCATCGTAGAGAAAGAGACCGCGGTCTCAGAGGAAAGGCCGGTGGTGGCCAGCGTGTACTACAACCGG
>JACQDD010000269.1 GCA_016201265.1 Terriglobales bacterium
CAGGGCAAGGGTCTGGACCTGCTCGAGGCCATGCCCATTGAGAAGCGGGATTGCCAAGTGCTCGGCACGCAGGACTACGCCGACACGGCGAACTCCGACATCGTCGTCATCACTGCCGGTATTCCGCGCAAGCCCGGGATGAGCCGCGACGACCTGCTCAACACCAACCACAACATCATGAAGGATGTGGTCGGCAAGGTGGTGAAATACTCGCCCAACTGCATCCTGATCATTGTGTCCAACCCGCTCGACGCCATGGCGCAGGCCGCCTATAAGATGAGCGGTTTTCCGCGCGAACGCGTCGTCGGCATGGCAGGGGTGCTCGACTCCGCCCGCTTCCGCACCTTCATCGCCCAGGAACTCAAGGTGAGCGTGGAAAACGTGACCGCATTCGTGCTCGGCGGACATGGCGACACCATGGTCCCGCTTCCTCGCTATTCCACGGTCGCCGGAATTCCCATCACCGAACTGATGGACCAGGCCACGGTCGAGCGCCTGGTGCAGCGCACCCGCGACGGTGGCGCTGAAATCGTCAAACACCTCAAGACTGGCTCGGCTTACTACGCGCCGTCGGCCGCTGTCGCCGAGATGGTCGAGGCCATTCTCAAAGACAAGAAAAAGATCTTGCCGTGCGCTGCTTACCTCAACGGAGAGTACGGCATCCATGGTCTCTATGTCGGCGTACCGGTGAAGCTCGGCGCCAAAGGCATCGAGCAGATCATCGAAATCAAGCTGACGCCCGAAGAAAAGGCAGCTCTCGATAAAAGCGCCGCCGCAGTTAAAGAGCTCGTTGGCGTGATCAACGTATAGGAGCCGGTCGCCGCGCGGTGGGGCACGCCAATGCTCAACGGACGTTCCGCGACGCCCTGGACCGTAGAGAATACTCGCGATAACGCGGTCGCTAACGCTCGTTGTTTCAGTAACGTATGCCATATACCTTAGCTTTCTGCAAACTGCGAGTGTTCCACGTGGAACATTACGCAAATTTGCGCGCACATCCCGTGGCCCAGCCCTTCCACCCCGGCCGGTTGCTGGTTATAGTGTGTGGGGTCAATCCCTCACGATGGACTTCGATCAGCTCGAAATCTTCCTGGAAGTAGCGCGGCTGTCCAGCTTCTCACGCGCGGCGGAGAAGCGCTTCCGCACCCAGCCCGCGATCTCCTCGCAGATCCGCGCCCTCGAGGAAGAGGTCGGCGCCAGATTGCTTGACCGCTCCGGCGGCCGCGTCTCGGTGACCATCGCCGGCAAAGTCTTTTTCAAGTATGCCGAAGAGACGCTGGAGCAGCGCAAGGCCATCCTCACTGCCATCGCGGAGACGGAGCACGTGCCGCGCGGCGAAATCGTAGTGGGCGCGAATGAGGGCACGTGCCTGCACATCCTGCCCGAGGTGTTTGCCCAGTTCAAACGCAACTATCCCGACGTGGCGGTCAACATCAAGCGCTCCGACTACGCCAAGATTCTCGAGTCGGTCAGTGACAACTCGGTGGACTTCGGCGTGGTATCGCTGCCGGTGAACGACAACCGGCTGCAGTGTGTGCTCATCCACCGCGACGAACTGGTCGTGATCACGCCGCCCGGGCATCCACTCGCCGCGAAGCAGCAGGTCACTGTGGTCGAAGTCGCAGCCTACCCTCTCGTAGTGCCGAAAGCGGGACACACGCGCGACGCGCTTGAGACCCTGTTCTACGACCGGCAGTTGAAGCCGCGCTACGCGATGGAATTGGACTCGAGTGAACTCCTGAAGCGTTTTGTGGCGGCGGATGTGGGTGTGGGCTTCATCGCACGCTCCAACATTCAGGAGGACATTCGGGCCAACGCCCTGTGTGCGCTGACGCTCTCCGACGCGCAGGTCCGGCGCGACCTGGCCCTCGTCTTCCGCAAGGACAAGTCCCTCAGCCGGGCCGCCAAGGCTTTTATTGACATCGCGGAGAAGCAGAAGAATTTTTCGACGGCCGCTCCTGCCAAACGCGCACGATGAACAAGACATTGAAATTCATTTTCATATTTCTTGTGGTCCTGGGCGCGGGTGCATCGGCCCAGAGGCCTTCCAGCGGCGCCAAGGCCGTTCCCGTCGCTGCCTACAAGCTGATCGGACTCAAGGTTACAGGTACGCAGCGGTACACGGAAAAGGAGATCCTGCCCGCCAGCGGACTCCAGTTGGGGCAGAACGCCGGCGACGCCGATTTCAAAGAGGCCGCGCGGCGCCTGGGCGACACGGGCTTGTTTACGGACGTTGTTTATTCGTACTCCTATTCGCCGGCGGGCACCAAACTCGAATTCCAGCTTAGCGATGCCGATCCGAACACGCTGGTGCCGGCGCACTTCGAAAACTTCGTGTGGTTCACGGACGCGCAGCTGCTTGCCGACCTTCAGCGGCGTGTCCCACTGTTCAAGCAGATGCTGCCCTTGGGAGGAACGCTCGCGGATCGTGTCGAGGAGGCGCTGCAGGCCATTCTCGATGAGAAACAGATTCCGGCGCGAGTAGACTACCTGCGCGAGAGTCCACCGGAGGGAGGAAAACTGATTGGCATTGCTTACTCGGTGGAAGCCATGGAAATCCGCATTCGCAACGTGGAATTCCCCGGAGCGACACCGGACCAACTGCCAGGACTGCAGGCAGCAGCCCGGAAGCTGACCGGGGTACGGTATATGCGATCGCCTTTGGCCATGGTCGCCGCGGTTGATCTTTTGCCGGTCTGCCTGCAGCGGGGGTATCTGAAAGCGTCGTTTGCAGATTCGGACGCCCGCGTAGTGACGCAATCCGGTGGCGAGGTTGAAGTGGGCGCGATCTTTGCCGTAACACCGGGCAAGGTGTATTCCACTTCGAGCGTCGAGTGGAAAGGCAACGCGGTGGTGAAGGTTGAGGACTTGCAGCGCCTCATCCATCTGCCCACGGGCCAGCCCGCCGATGCCGTGCGCCTGGTCAAGGACCTGGAGAACGTCGCCAAGCTCTACCACACTCGCGGGTACATGACTGCCCGCATCACTCCGAAACCGCTGCTGGATGACGACAAGAGCACGGTTCACTACGACCTGAACGTGATCGAAGGGGACCAGTTCAAGATGGGCGAGCTCGACATTATTGGGCTGTACTCGCAGGCCAAGGCTCACCTGCTGGCGGCCTGGAAGCTGGGCGAGGGAGAACCGTACAACGGCGAGTATCCCAAACAATTCCTGGACGAGACTTCCCGTCTGCTTCCCAGAGGCGTGCCCTGGGGGATCAGCATCCATGAAGCGGTGAACGAAAAAGACAAAACGGTGGATGTCACGCTGCGGTTCACGCCGAAGTAGTGCCTGAAGCATTCTAACTTGTCACATAAATGGTTCACGGGGAGGGCACGGCTTTCAGCCGTGCCACCCAGAGCCCCATTAAAGACTGGGCTTTTAGCCCCCGAGAGCGCAAACCAGAACCCCAGAGAATCATTTATAAGAGCAGTTCTTGTAACGCTAAGAGGTTCTGGTGCATCTGAAGTTCTAGGCCACGCATCAGCGTGGGAACCCTGACAGGAGAAAGTTGACCGATGAAAGTTAGCAAGTTTGCAACCGCCGCTGTTGGAATCCTACTCACGGGACTGGCTGCGCTTCCCGCGCTCGCCGCCGACAAAACCATAACGGGCAAGGTGAGCGACGCCATGTGCGGAGCGAAGCACCAGATGGCTGGAAACGATGCTTCCTGCACCCACGAGTGCGTGAAGGGAGGTTCCAAGTACGCGCTGGTGGTGGGCGACAAAGTTTATACGCTCGAGACCATGGACAAGGCCGCGCTCGACAAGCTCCACGAACTGGCCGGCGCCTTCGCGAAGGTGACGGGGGAGATCAAGGGCGACAGCATTGCGGTGAAGGCGGTGGCGGCGGGGTCGTAGGGCAGTTCCCGGTTCTCAGGTAAATTCGGAAAGACTCTAACCGCAAAGGACGCGGAGAAGAGCGCGTAACCGCAAAGGTCGCGAAGGGAACGCGAAGGGCGCAAAGCAAACCCTTCGCTTCAAGAGCGACAACTTGCTGCGTGTTTAGAGAAAGCAGGTTCTTCGCTTCGCTTGATTGGATAACGACGTTGGCTCGTCGCAGCGAGTAGATTGGTTGCGATGAACAGACCAAGGCTCTCCGAGAAGGAGCCAACGTCATGCTGATTATAGGCTGTGATTTTCATCCTGGTTTTCAGCAGG
>JACQDD010000259.1 GCA_016201265.1 Terriglobales bacterium
GAGGTTGAGCAGCACCTGCTCCATGCGGTGCCGGTCGGCTTGGACCGTGACCCCGCGCAAACCGTTGATCACCTGCAACTCCACGCTTGATTGCCTGGCCAGGGGCAGGAGGAATTCATACGCCCAGTGCAGCAACTCACCCAGGTCCATTTCCGCTCGTTCCGGCTGTGGTGTGTTGTGCAGGTGAAGCACGTTGTTGACGGTGGCGGAGAGTGTGCGCAATCCGGCTTGAACGTGCTCGATCCAGCGCTGGCTTTCCCCTTCCAGATTGGCCTCAGCCAGAAGACCGGCGAACAGTTCCAGACTTCCCAGGGGATTGCGGATTTCGTGCGCCAGCAGAGCCGACATTTCGACCAAGGCTTGCTGCCGCCGGACCTGTTCCCGTTCCTGCTCCAGCTTCTTCGCCTCGCTGACGTCGCGCAGGATGAACACCGAGGTCGAGTGCGCGTGGTCCTGCTCCAGCCAGGCGTGCCGGATTGCCACCCAGGTTGTCTGCCCGGTCGCAGCGCAAGACAGCGGCAACTCGCGCTCTTCGCCAGTCTGGCGGGCTTGTTCGAGAGCCGCTGCGAGCAACGGCGGCAACAAATCCACCTGCTGGCCCTGCCCGCCGAGCAGTCGCTCCGCCTCGGGGTTGAGAATGGAAATCTGCGGCCCCGCCTCCATCACCAGCACGCCGCAGGGCAGCCCTTCCAGAATTCGCCGCAGCCGCTCGCGGATGCGCCGATTCTCTTCCAGACTTTTCGCTAGGTCGCGGTTGGTGACTTCCAGTTCCTGCCGCAGATGAGCCACCTGCGCCTGCAACTGCCCATAAGTGCGCTCTAAAGAACCCGCCGCTTCAGTGAATGACGCAAATGCCCGCGCCAGTGGATGATCGGGCTCCCGCGCCGGATCTCGGGGTACAGGGAAAGACGCTGACATAAGACCACATCTCCTGCAAAAGCGATGCCAGCCGGGCACCGATCCGCTTAGATCACTCTCATGGGGGAGGGGGCTGAAACGAAACGTGACGGTTGTAGATGTCCAGTTTCTAGCTGCGCAAACTGGCCGGCATCCGCAGATGCTCCAGACGAATCACAGCCTCGTCTTCGGCGAGAATCAGCGCGCGTTCGATCACATTCTGCAGCTCCCGCACATTTCCCGCCCAGGGTTGCGCCTGCAGCCATTGGGTGCCGGCGGAGGATAACTCCGGCGGCGGCGGCCGCAGGACAAGTTTTTCGAGAAAGTGGTGCGCCAGCTGAACAATATCTTCTGGTCGTTCGCGCAAAGACGGAATCTCCATGGGAAAAGCGCAGAGACGGTAGTACAGGTCTTCGCGGAACTTCCCTTGGCGCACCAGGGCCGGCAAGTGCGCATTGGTGGCGGCAATCACGCGGGCATCCACCCGCACCACGTCGCAGCTGCCCAGCCGCTGCAATTCCTTCTGCACCAGAAAGCGCAGCAGTTTGGGCTGCAGGCCCAGGGGCATCTCGCCGATCTCGTCAAGGAAGAGCGTACCTCCCTGCGCCGTCTGGATTCTCCCGCCATAAGATTGCATCGCGCCCGTGAAAGCGCCGCGCGTGTGCCCGAAGAGTTCGCTCTCCAGCAGCGGCTCGGGAATAGCCGCGCAATTGACGACTACAAACGCGCGGTCGGCGCGCGGGCTCAGGGTGTGAATTGCCCGCGCGACCAGTTCCTTGCCGCAACCCGTCGGTCCCTCGAGCAGTACGGTGGTATTGCGCCGCGCCAGCAGCCGGGCTACGCGATACACCGGCTGCATATTGCACGAGTTGCCGATCATTCCTGGCAACGGCGCTTGCAAGATGGAGTCGATGGCGGCCGCGCAGACCTCGGACTGTCTGGGCGTTTCCAGCCGGGTCGCAGGGGCTCCCGCATCGTCCTCTTCTGCCACCCCAGCCTCCGCGTTGCTCTCCGAATCCAGCAGCACCACCTCGATCCCGGGAAACCGCTGCCGGACAGTCTGGCTGAGTTCTTCGGCATTCAGGTCGGGGAGGGAACGGTCCAGAAAGAGCACCTGCCAAAGGCCGTTCTCCAAATGGCCTAGAGCTTCCGCTCCTCCGCTGGCCTGTTCGACCCGGCGCGCAGGAGAACGCAGACTTTCGAGGACGCGTTGACGCACCACACTGCTGGGACTGGCCACCAGGATGTGGTCCGCATAGTTCGGCATGAGAGGTAGGCTGGTCATGTCGATAGATTTGAAACTGCTTCGATTAGAAAGGGATTAGTTGGAGATTAGAAGACTCTATGCGGCGGAAACTGTCGTGTCCCAGAAGGCTGGTCTTCTACTTTACAAGCGGCGGTGTTTCTGCATTCCTGGCCTGCTTAGCCTCAGAGGAGCGATTTCGAATCCGGCATCCGCGGTCGTGATTCCGGGACCACGGGCTATTTCTCCACAAACACCAGTTCGCCGTTTTCGATTTTGAGGTCCTTGACGTTGTCCGGCAACTTCAACTGATCGCGCTGCTCCATTAGCTTCTTCTGCAGGGCGTCGTTCACCAGCGAAACCGGCACGCTCAGATCGCCCACCTTGAATTCGGTGGCTTCGAAGGTCGCATAGCCATCCTTGGCGCCGAGGTGTCCGGCCAGCGTGACGTAAACATCCTTGCCTGCGATCTGGGTGAGGAACTGCCCGCGCACGATGTCTCCATCCATTGCAACCTGGTAGTCCCTAATGTTGGGCACGGCGCCGGGGAATTCCGTCGAACCACTGGGAGCCGGCGAACTGGAAGATCCATTGGCGCCGGCAGGTGTCGCCGTGGCTGTGGGGAGCATGCCAGTTGCCTGTGCCAGCGCAGCGGTCAATTCACCGGCATTCATCCGGACTTCGCCTGCGCCTTCTCCGGGTGCTTTGGGCTGCTCCAGCCGGTCCACTTTCTCCTGAAAAGATTGTGCGTTGGCCGCGATCGCCGCCGGCGAGGCCGGTGCCGCCACCGGCGCAGGCTTCCGCAGTACCAGAATGAGTGTGAAGACCGAGATTCCCAGCGTCGCCAGGCTGATCATCCGCTGCCACTTCAAGAGACACCTCCGCCACTGGAACAATGGTATCCGCACGGAGAGGGGACTCTTAGATAACGGAGGTGCTGGGACCAGGGCGGTCTTTTGCGGGGATTGCAGCGAAGGTTCGGCCCGGTGACCCCCTGTGCTCCCTGTGGTTCGAGCTTTTCTTCGCGCCCTTGGCGAACCTTTGCGCTCTTCGCGGTTAAAGATCTTCTCTGCGCCTCACCCATCTTCATGTTTCTGGGTGGGATGAACATCCCTTGCTCGACTGCGGTTAAGAGCTCGTAACCGCAGAGAGAGTCGAGAACGCCGTAGACGGTCAAAGAGCGAAAGGCGGATAGCGAACAGCGATCTCACTCTACAATTGCCAGCACGTCCCCCGCATTCACATTGGCGCCCGGCGAAGCCAGAATCTTCTGCACGAATCCCTTTTTCGGCGACTTGATTTCGTTCTGCATCTTCATGGCTTCCACCACCACGACGCCCTGGCCCGCCTCGACCGCAGACTTCTCCATCACCAGCACCCGCACAATCCTCCCCGGCATGGGCGCTACCAGCTTCTTGGGGCCTTTCTCGTCTCCGGCTCCATCTTTGCGTGAGCGCAACGAGCGCGGATCGCGCAACTCCACGCCGAATCGAGTGTTGCCCACCCACAGGTGCAGATCGGTTGCCGTCTGCTCGCGTTTGATCTCGTAGGAACCCCCATCCACCAGCAAAGACAGCACATCCCGGCGGGTCATTACCGCATCCACATGGATCTCTTGCCCATCGAGGCGGCACTTCCACGCGCCATCGGCTTTTTCGAGCTCGAGCCGATGCGATTTCCCGTCCACCATGACGTCGTAAACCATAAGGATCAGCGCAGCGCTTCCGAGCGCCCCCTTTGCTTCCAATTGGAGGACGCAGCAGCCGTTCCTGCCACGCTTCCATTCCTGCTAGGTGCCGACGCCGGATCGAGCACCGAGAACAGCCCCGCCGCGATGGCCGCGATCGCGAGCCCCTGCGTCTGCGGCGAGCCGACATGATTTCCCTTGGTCAGCAGCCGGTCCAGGTACCCAGTGTCGAGTCTCCCCGCCTGAAAATCGGGGTCGTGCAGGATGCGCTGGAACAGCGAAATATTGGTCTTGATGCCGGCGACGAAATACTCGTACAACGCTCGTTGCAGCCGCATGATGGCCTGCTGCCGGTCGGTGCCGTAGCCGATCAGCTTGGCGAGCAGTGGATCGTAATCAATGGGAACCGTCCAACCCTCGTAGGCGCCGCTGTCGTGGCGGATCCCGGGCCCGGCCGGCGGCAGCAGCAGCGTAATCTTGCCGGGGCTGGGGAAATAGTTGTTGTCCGGATCTTCGGCGTAAATCCGGCACTCGATCGCGTGTCCTCGAATCTTTACATCTTCCTGCGTGAACGGCAGCTTCTCTCCGCTCGCGATCCGGATCTGCAGGTGCACCAGGTCGAGTCCCGTGATCAACTCGGTCACCGGATGTTCCACCTGCAGCCGCGTGTTCATTTCCAGGAAGTAGAAGTTCTTCTGCTGATCAACCAGGAACTCCACCGTGCCGGCGTTGGTGTAATGCGCCGCCTGCGCGACCCGCACCGCCACTTCGCCCATGCGCCGGCGCATGTCGGGATCGACAATCGGCGAAGGCGATTCCTCCAGCACCTTCTGATGGCGCCGCTGGATGGAACATTCGCGCTCTCCCAGCCAGACGGCATTGCCATGCTCGTCGGCCAACACCTGCATCTCGATGTGCCGCGGATTGACGATCGCTTTCTCGATGTAGACTTCGCTGTCGCCGAACGAGCGCTCGGCTTCGCTCTGGGCTGCTTCCAGCGCCGAACCCAGGTCCTCCTTCGTGTGCACCAGGCGCATACCCTTGCCGCCACCGCCGGCTGCGGCTTTCAGCATCACGGGATAACCGATGCGCTCAGCCACTTGCTCGCCTTCTTCGGGCGACTGCAAGCCACGCGACGCGCCCGGTACCAGCGGGACGCCTGCTTTTTCCATCTCTTGCCGGGCCCGGGTTTTCGAGCCCATCATTTCCATAGATTCGGGCGTTGGCCCGATGAACTTCACCCCGGCGTCCGCGCAGGCGCGCGCAAACTTTGCATTTTCCGAGAGGAACCCATAGCCAGGATGAATCGCCTCCGCTCCAGAGCGCTTGGCGACTTTGAGAATCTTATCCATGCGGAGGTAGGATTCGGCCGCCGGCGCGGGCCCGATCAGATACGCCTCGTCGGCCTTGCTGACGTGCAGCGCCGCCCGGTCTACGTCCGAATAGACAGCGACCGTCGCGATTTCCATCTCCCGGCACGCCCGCATGATGCGGACCGCGATCTCTCCCCGGTTGGCAATCAGGATCTTCTTGAACATGCCGATACCGCCCTCGATTCTACCTGTCTGCCGCGGTGGCGTGCATACCGCAAATCACGCGAGAATGTGATCCAGCGCACGGCGCCGTTTAGAAAAACAAAAGGCCCCATCGCCGCCTGGGCGAGGGGCCTTGGTCCGGGGAAGGAAGGTTTACTGCTTCTCGTCCATCACAATGCCGCCGGCGCCCGGCTGCTTTTCCGCCTTTGCTTTCTTGGTCGCCATGGTCTTGTCCACCCAGTCGTCAGCGGTTTTCAGATCGGCCGCCCGCGCTTCCAGATCGTCGCACTGCACATCGGCGCGTTCGCGGTACATCAGGTTCAAGTAGGCCATGGCGTCGTCATAGTCCGGACGAAGCTGCAGCGCCTTGTTCAGGTTGTCAATGCCTTCCTGGATGTTGGCCGTGTTCTTCTCGCGTACCAGGGCACAGACCTTCTTATCCTTGGCGGGCAGCGAATCATCGGGCTTCATGAAGAGCTTGGCGCGTTCTTCCTGGCGCGGCTGATAGGTCTGCGTCCAGTCGATCACGGCGACAGAGTAATACGGCTCGGGATCGTTGGGGTCGAGCTCGGAGGCCTTCTTGTAGAAATCCTTGGACAGCTCGAATTTCTTCATCTGCAGGTAGAGGTAGGCGATGCCCTTCACGCTGTTGATGTTCCGGGGATCGACCTGCAAAACCTGCTTGTACTGATCAATGGCCTGCTCCCCCATGCGGTTATTGTCCGGCGTGTCCGCTCCCGGAATGTACTGCTGGGCAAAGGCGGTCGCCAGATAGAGCCGCGCGTTGATCAGCGTGGGATCGAGCGAAACCGCTTGCTGGAAGTGATCAATCGCCTGCTCATATTTGTTGTTCTTATAGGCCTGCACGCCTTTGTTGAGCTGGTCGCGCGCCTTCAACTTGCTGCAGCCGGTGCCGAGCAGCAGCACCAATCCAGCGGCCAGTACCACCAGCAACTTCGCAGTAGTTTTCATCAGCTTTATGAATCTCCCTTGCCACGGAGTGGATGACCCTGGGAAACCGTGGGCGGGAGGGCGCAACCCGGGTTTGGGTTCGCGCTTGCTTCCGGCCACATCCCTGGACGAGTATTCTAGCCGCCCGCCTCAATCTTGGCTGTGATCAAGCCGACTTTATCCACGCCGGCCGAATGCGCGATATCGATCACATTTGCCACGTCGGCGAAAGGAATGTTGTCGTCCCCCTTCACGAACATGACTTTCTCGGCGCGCGTCTTGAAGATATCCGCCAGACGGCCCTGCAGGTTCTCCCAAGTCGCTTCGTCCTGATTGATCTTCAGCGCCGGAGCTTGCCCCGGACCGCGATCAATCAACTGCACCACGATGGTGCGATCGGGTGTCGGCGGCGGCTGCTTCTGGTTGGGCGGCGGAGGTTGCGGCACCAGCGCATCCAGACCTTTGGGCGTCAGCGGCGTGATCACCATGAAGATGATCAGCAGCACCAGCAACACATCAATGAGCGGCGTGACGTTAATGTTTGCGTTTTGACCCCCGCCCGAGCCAAGTGCCATTGCCATAATTGCTCTCCTCGACTACTGCCCGCCCGTGGCGCCGGTCGGCGGGGCCAAAACTCCCGATTTTTTCTGATCGGTTAGCAAGCCGAGCTGGTCCACTCCCGCGGCCCGGACGTTGTCCACCACCTCGACCACCCAGCCAAACTTTGCCCGCGCATCGGCCTTGATGAAGACGCGCTTGTCCGTCTTGTTCGCCAGCCGGTCTTTGACTCTCTGGGTCAAATCGTCCACCTTGATGGGTTCGGTTCCGAAGAAAATCTTGTCTTCGCGATTGATTGCCACGAGCAGCGCGTCTTCCTTGTCTGCATCCGGCATCGGCGCCGGGCTGTTCACCTTGGCCATATCAACGCTCACGCCCTTCTGCAACATGGGCGTGACCACCATGAAGATGATCAGCAACACCAGCATCACATCCACCATGGGCGTGACGTTGATGTCGGAGTTAACTTTGGCGCCTTCGTTGCGTATTGCTAATGCCATAAGAATTCCTCTCTGCGTGGTAGCTGCGCTCAGTTCCGTCGCCTTGATGAGGAGGAGGAGCAGGCGCCCCGGGCGGGGCGCCCCTCCGGCAACTCATGTTTGCGACTGCCGTCTCCGCGGCTTACGACCGGCGCATGCTCCGGCGCTTCAGGAAGTAGTCAATCAGTTCGCTGGAGGAGTTATCCATCTCCACGTCGAACGCTTCCACGCGACCGGTCAGGTAGTTGAACATCATCACCGCCGGAATCGCCACGAACAGTCCGATGGCCGTGGTCACCAGCGCTTCCGAAATACCGCCGGCGACGGCCGCCAGACCGGTGGCCTTCTCCGTCTGAATGCCCTTAAACGCGTTCAAAATGCCCACCACCGTTCCGAACAGCCCCACGAAAGGAGCGGTCGAGCCGATCGTCGCCAAGCCGCCCAATCCGCGCTTCAGTTCGGCGTGCACGATCGCTTCCGTGCGCTCCAGAGCGCGCTTGGAAGCTTCGATTGTCTCGCCGGGGATTTCACCCGGGCTGTCCTGGTGAGCCTTGAATTCCATCAGGCCCGCCGTGACGACCTTAGCCAGGTGGCTCTTCTTGTTTCGTTCCGCCACTTTGATCGCTTCGTCAATCTTGCCTTCGCGCAGTGCTCCTGCCACGGCCGGAGCAAACGACCGCGACTGGTTGCGTGCCGCGTTGAAAGCCATCCAACGGTCAATCATCACGCCGATCGACCACCCCGACATGATGAAGAGAATGATAACCACGACCTTCGCCAGAACACCCATCTGCTTCCACAGCGAAATCGGGTCCCAACCGACCGCGCCCTCAGATCCTTGCAAGAGCCAGGCGGCGAAAAGATGCATGTTGCACAGTGCCACTGCTGCTAGGTTCACTACCATGAGTTGCTTTTCCTCCTCGGAACTCGTCTGAACTTGCCTCTGAACGCTCTTGCGCCGCACCCCGATCCCGCCGGGAGCGGCTCCCCCCAGACGCGGCGCTCCGCTCCCTGCCGGGAGCCCTCGTCCGAGCCAAATCTGTCCTGCCAAGAAAAACCGTGGGCAGAGCCGCCCTCGGGTGTACAACCACCCTGGCTTCCCGTCTTGGGAAAAGGTAGGACGGGGAGGGCCTACTGCCACCACCTGCCGGGTCTAGCCGCCGGACAGGGTAAAGTTGACCACCACCTGCGTTTCCACGGCCACCGGCTCGCCGTTCAACAGATACGGCTTATACCGCCACTGCTTCACCGCCTCGATCGCGGACGGCGCCAGCATGGGGTGCCCGCTGATCAACTGCAGGTTCTGAATCGTGCCCTCTCTGCTGATTTCCGCCTGCAGAACAACCTGGCCCTGAATGCGTGCTTGCCGAGCGAGCGGCGGATAGTTGGGTTGCACTTTCCTGATCAGCAGTCCGGTCGACACACCTTGCGACACGCGAACTCGCTGTGGCGTCGCCACTCTGGGTATGTTCGCGGTCGTGGAACCGATGATTCCGCCGATCACGCCACCCATCGAGCCTCCCGGCACTCCGCCCGGTACGCCACCCATGACGCCACCGCCCATGAGGGGCGGCGCTTCTTCTTCCTTGATCATCTGCACTTTCTCAGGAATCTTGGTGGGCGTACGCAATCGGCCGTTCTCCAGATCGCTCTGAATCTTGACTACTTTGACCACTTGGGCGGCCGCCGGTGGCGGCGGTGGTGGCGGCGGTGGCGGTGGCGCTACCAGGAAGGTCATCAACTGCGTTTTAGGCAGCGCGTCGGTATAAATCAGTGGAATCAGGATCAGGACTCCCAGCAGCATGAACTGGCCGAAAAAGGAAAGGATCGTCGTGCTGAGCCGCTTGGTCCTGAGCTTGTTCCCCGATTCAATAAGGCTATCTTCAAACATAGGCTTCTCCCTACTCAGACCCTACGTAACCTTAGACACCACCTGCATCCTCTTTGCTCCAGCTTTCAGCCAACCCTGTCTCTCCGGGCAGGTCCCTGATTGTACGCCAGATACGTCCGATTTACGCTTTCACTTTTTCCTTCGGCCTCTCCTGCCCGTTACCGGTCCGGGCCGGCATGGCGGTAGGCCCTCTGCTCCGTTCCGCCCGCCATTCCTGGTAGGCAACCAGGATCGGCGCGGCGATCGCGATCGACGAATACGTCCCGATCAGGATGCCGATCACCAGGGCGAAGCTAAACCC
>JACQDD010000263.1 GCA_016201265.1 Terriglobales bacterium
CGACCAGCAAGAACGCGAGCAGAAATTCGTCGAGCTGCTCAGCAAGGTCGAGAAATAAGAAATCCGCAGATTACGCAGACGTGAAATTTGCGGGTCCATCCTCTAATGCCTGCCTCCAACGAATCTCTTCGCAGTGAATTCAACCGCTGGGCTGAGGACGGCCGCGGCGAAGGGATGGAGCTGGACCATCTGCCCATCACGCTGCCGGTGCTCGACCTGATGCAGCTCCAGCCCACGGACAACGTGCTCGACGCCGGCTGCGGCGCAGGCTGGCTCTCGCGTCTGCTCGCCGAGCAGGTGTCTGAAGGGCGCGTGGTGGGCATGGACATCTCCGACGAAATGATCCGTCGCGCGCGGAAGAATTACGTGGACCTCGCGCACATCATGTTCGTCGTCGGCGGCGTGGACGAAATTCCGTGGGAAGGGAACTTCTTCGACAAGGCCATCTCGGTGGAATCGTCCTACTACTGGCCGGACCCGGCGCGTGGCTTGCGCGAAATCTTCCGCGTGCTGCGCGAAGGCGGCTCGGCATGGATTCTCATCAACTATTACCGCGATAACCCGCACTGCCACCAGTGGGCACGGCATTATCAAATCCCGACGCACTTGTTGCTGGCCGAGGAGTGGGCGCAACTCTTCCGCGACGCCGGCTTCACCGATGTTGCACACCGCCGCATCGTGGACCCCACGCCCGCGCCGGAGACGTACACCGGCCTCTGGTTTGCGGACGCGGCGCAGCTTCGCGCGTTCCGCGCGGAAGGCGCGTTGCTCATACATGGGACAAAGCGTTAATCTCCACCAAGCGAAAAGCTACAATTCTCGCCCAAGCAGCGTCTGGGGGAATGTATGTCAATAAGCATCTTTGGCGGTGTGAAGAACGTCAGCGAGTTTCTCGACCACGTTGAGTCCCTGCACAAATCATGGGTGGTAAAAGAGAAGCCGAAAATCAAAGGGACGGCAATCTCTCTTTGGTTTCGTGGACAGCCCAATGCAAATTGGGGCTTGGTTCCAAAGCTTCAAAGACCGGAATACCGTGAAGCTGTCGAAGAAGAGATTCGTCAAGAATTCAAGAGCCGGGCCCTTCAGTTGATACAGGGTCGGCTCCCAGCCAATGAATTTGAGTGGTACTTCCTGATGCAGCATTATGGTGTTCCGACCCGGCTTCTTGATTGGACAGACAATCCGCTCGTGGGCTTGTTCTTTGCCCTTGATGGCCACCCCGGGAATTGCGACGCGGCAGTTTGGGCACTGGATCCGTGGTGGCTGAACGAAAAGAACCGCCAGGCGGACGTGGATGGCCCTTTGCTGGCTGAGTGGGCGGAATCAGAAAAGTGGCTGCTTCCCCTGGAAGTAGCATTCGAGGGGAAGAAAATCGCAGGACGGCTTCCCGCTGCCCTCGACCCACCGCATGTAGATCGCAGACTGCAAATGCAGGGCAGCCATTTCGTGATCTTCGGCAAGGAACGAACGGATCTGGCCACCATCAACTGGACTCGTAGGAAGGACTGTCATCTCGCGAAGATCCTGATTCCCAGCGGCTCCGTCAAGGCTGTCTTCGAGGAATTACAAAATTGTGGGACTACGTACTTCAGCGTTTTCCCGGACTTGAATGGACTGGGAGAAGAAATCCGACGAAGATGGCGATTGCAGCTGCCGGCTGGGAATTAAGGATTTTGGGTGCGCCTCGGTGCGTTTGACTCGCTGAAACCGGGCCGCTATACTGCCGCGTCCGGCGTAAGAGGAGACTATGGGCGTCCTCGACAACCGCTTCGAAAAAAACTTCATGATCACGTCGGTGGACTACGTGTTCAACTGGGCGCGGCGCAGCGCGATCTGGCCGCTGACGTTTGGCCTGGCCTGCTGCGCGATCGAGATGATTGCGGCCACCACGTCACGCTTCGACATCGCGCGGTTCGGCGCGGAGGTGTTCCGCCCGTCGCCGCGCCAGGCCGACCTGATGATCGTGGCCGGCACGGTGACCCTGAAGATGGCGC
>JACQDD010000271.1 GCA_016201265.1 Terriglobales bacterium
CACGCGGGCCCGGTCCCCAAAACGCGCGATGGAACCCTGGATGACCGCGCCCACATTCAACTCCCGGGCAATCTGTGGAAGGGGCTTTCGGGCGGCCTTGTATTGCATGACGGAAGTCCGTGAGATCACGCGAATTGCCGGGATCTTTGCCACCTCGCCAATGAGCGTCTCGGTCAGGCCGTCGGCCACGTAATCCTGTTGCGGGTCGCCGGAGAGGTTCTCGAAGGGTAGTACCGCCAAGGACTCGAATGCCGGGATAGAGGGGCCGCGGCTGGTGAAATCGGCCAGCACCCGCACACCCTTGTCCGTGAGCGGCCTCGTTTGGATGCGTTGCCACGTCAGCACTCCCGCGCCGAGTATGACGATCGCGGCGGCTGCGGCGCCAATCCAGTACTTCCTCGAGGGAGCGCGCAAGCGCTTTTCGACATTCAACCGATTCAAATCGACCAGCAGATCCGCGACCGACTGGTACCGCCTGCCGGGCTCCTTCTCGAGCGCCTTCAGGATCAAGTCGTCCAGCCTGACTGGAATTTGGGGGTTGACTGCTGACGGCTTGGCGGGGGACTCCGTCAGAATCGAGCCCAGGACGCCGGCGGGCGTTTTGCCGCGAAAAGGAGGCTTACCGGTGGCCATTTCATACAGTGAGGCGCCCAAGGAGAAGATATCGCTCCGCGCATCCACGTCCTCGCCCACGGCCTGTTCCGGCGACATGTAGGGCAGGGTGCCCATAATGGTTCCCGTCACCGTGACAGTAGAGTTTCCAGAGTTCCCATCCGGCTGAGGTCCTGACGCAGTGAACGCGACACTTCGCTTCGCCAGCCCGAAATCCAGCACCTTGACCGGCCCTCGATTCGTCAGGAAGATGTTCGCGGGCTTGATGTCGCGGTGCACGATGCCCTTTTCATGCGCCGCCTCCAGCGCGGCGCAGACTTGGCGGGCGATGGAAGCGAGTTCCTCAGCGCTCAGTGGATTGCTCGCGATACAATCCTTGAGCGATTTGCCCTCCAACAACTCCATGACGAAGAAGGGACGCCCTTGGAATTCGCCCACGTCATGAACGGTGCAGATGTTGGGATGATTGAGGACGGAGGCTGCGCGCGCCTCCCTCTCAAACCGTTCCTGGGCTACGGCGTCATATGCCATGCGGCGTGAGAGGAACTTGATGG
>JACQDD010000272.1 GCA_016201265.1 Terriglobales bacterium
AGCGGTTCGCTGGCGAACGCGTCGCTCCACGCCACTTCGCTGCCGTAGGCCACCACCACGCCGATCACGCGCTCGCCCTTCAGCCCCGCGAGTGTTTTTTCAAAGCGCCTGGAAATCTCCGCCGCAAACGTCTCCACCGACTGCCCGATTCGCGACCCGTGGTACACCTTGGCGTACGATTCCGTTCTCGCCTCAGCAACCGCCAAATCGACTGTCTCGCGTGGTAGCGCAGGCGGAGGAAGTGTTGTTGCAACTCCGCCGGCTACGCCGCGTCCTTGGGACGGATTGGCCGTCGTCCCGCGGCGCACGGCGGCCCAGACTTCGTCCTGCTTCTGGGCCACTGCCGCTTTTTCGCGCACGCTGGGGTGCACCATGAACTTCGACGCGTTGAACTGGTCGGACGCGCCCGTCCACCGCCCGTGCTCCACGCAGAAGACGTCCAGCGGCAACGGCTCCGCGCCCGGCGGCACAATGCGGTCTTTGGCGATCACGCGGTCCTGCTTTCCGCCGGTCACCACTTCGCCCGCCAGCAGCACCAGCGGCCGCTTCCCGCGATTGATCAACACCAGTTGATTCACCTGCGGCCCGCCCGAATACTGCACCGGCCGGCCGTCGCGCGACCTGCGAATAATCTGGCTGCCGCTTTCGCTGACCACGGCCTCGCCTGACGCCAGTGCCTCATCCAGCGTCGCAAATCCGCTCGTGTTCGTTTCCGCCCGCGACACCACTGGAAACACCGTCAGGTTTTCGTAGCTCACTCCTCCCAGCACTTCCCACTCCGGTACGACGGGGCGTCCCGCCGGTCCACTTCTTCCGCCGCCGGTATTCACCGGGTAGAGCACCCGGTCCTGCGGGTCTCCGCATGCGCACGTGCTGACAACCTCTCCGCCGACCAGCGCCGCTGCAGCCAGCAATCCCGCCGCCAGCGTCAGCACCAACGCCGCTGCTCCTGCTCGTGAACTCCTGAATTCTTTGAAGCTCTTGATGCCCATGTTTTCCTCCTTCGTTTCCGGGTCCCCACTTACTTAGACACCCCTCTCTCTCGGAACGCTCCCACCTCCTTTTCTTGCAGGGTTTTGTGAGGGCCGACCAAAAGCCCCGCCGGTACTAACGATAGGTGAACGAGATTGCGGTTGGGGGTCCTGTGTGTAGATTGTGAGTTACAATTGGCATGGGCAGATGGCTATGAACTTTCCATTTGCAGCCGTTTTTTGCTTTGCCCTGCTGCTAGGCCAGACACCAGGGATGCAGCCCCGCGTGCTACTCGGTGGCCCGCGTTATTATCCTTGTGATGAGATAACGATTCGTGACGGGCACATTCTCGTCCAACAAAACGTTATCGCGGGTACCGCCGGCTCCGCCGATGAGAAAGCGTCTGAACAGTGGATCCGGGCGCATTCTCTCCTGCCACAACTTTCCATCAGGGACCAAAACCTTTACTGGAACGGTAAAAAAGTTGATTTGGGAAAAGTTAAAGTTATCAACCTCTATCAAGCCATTCCGTGGCAGGGCGGCGTGCTGATTTACGGGCGGACGATCCCCCGAAGAGGATTCTTTGAATCCTGGCCATTCAAGGGGGATTTCATTGAGGCACGCGACATCGAGCCCTACTGTGCGATCTTTTTCGATCCCAACACGCTGAAAGGGGAAGATCTTTGGCTGAACGGTAAAGTGGCACGGCCCTTTTTCGTGTATCCCATCCCGGCTGAATAGAGAAGCTCTCCTCGATCTGCATGCCTTCGCTGCCTCAGTGTCAGTACCGGTTTGGATTTTCGCTTTCATCTGTGTGTATCTGCGTTCATCTGCGGTTACAATTCCCCCGCGTTTCGGCGGTGCTGCCATGAAACTTCGTCTATCACTCGTGCTGACGGTTCTGCTGCTCGCGTCTGTGTTTGCTTTCGCGCAGGCTCCGCCTCGCCACATCAACCCCGCGCGTTTGTGGTCCACACTCGAAAAACTTTCCGAGTTCGGCCGCCCCGTGGGCGCCGACTTCGACGCGGGCGTCACCCGCGTCGGCTTCTCCGACGCCGAACTCGCCGCGCGCGAATACGTGATGGGCCTGATGCGTGATGCCGGCCTCGCCGTCCGC
>JACQDD010000273.1 GCA_016201265.1 Terriglobales bacterium
GACGCGCACGCCGATCATCATCGTTTCCGCTTCCGGGGGCGCGCGCATGATGGAAGGTGTCATCAGCCTGATGCAACTGGCCAAGATTTCCGCCGCGCTGGCACGTCTGGACACGGCACGGGTTCCGTACATTTCGGTTCTCACCGATCCCACGACCGGCGGCACGACCGCATCGTTTGCCATGCTGGGGGATCTGAACGTGGCCGAACCGGGCGCCTTGATCGGCTTTGCCGGGCCTCGGGTCATCGAGCAGACGATCCGGCAGAAGCTGCCGCCCGGCTTCCAACGCTCCGAGTTTCTGCTGCAGCACGGGATGCTCGACGCCGTAGTGCGCCGCAAAGAGATGAAGGCCTACATCGGGCGGGCGCTGGAGTTTATGGCGGCGTGAGGCGAGCTATCAGCACTCAGCCGTCAGCTAGATCAAATCCCGTTACTGCAGCCCATCCCCGCTCGATGCGTATCTTCTGCGCTTAAGTGTGGCCCTCTGGAAACTCTTATCCCGAAAAAAGAAACTGTTAACCTGAATGCTGACTGCTGATTGCTGACGGCTGCCCTTGTCCTACGAAACCGCACTGGCGCAGATGTATGGGTTGGGCCACGAGCTGGCTGCTACGCCGTCGTACAAGTTCGACCTGGCGCACATGCGGGTGCTGCTGGGGGCGCTGGGGCATCCGGAGAAAAGGCTCGAGTGCGTGCTGATCGCGGGGACCAACGGCAAAGGCTCGACGGCGGCGACGCTGGCCTCGATCCTGGAAGCTTCCGGGCTGAAAACGGGACTGTACACATCGCCGCACCTGGTGCGGATCAACGAGCGCATTCGGGTGAATGGCACCCCCATTCTCGACGACGACTTTGCCTTGCTGCATGATGTGGTGGACCGGACGGCGGAGCGGCTGGTCGGTGAGGGCGAGTTGCCCTGGCATCCGAGCTTTTTCGAGATGCTGACCGCAATGACGTTTGAGCACTTCGCGCGGGTGCGGCCGGATGTGGTGGTGCTGGAAGTGGGCATGGGCGGGCGGCTGGACGCGACGAATGTGGTGGAGCCGCGGCTGAGCGTGATCACCGACATTGCGCTGGATCATCAGAAGTTTCTGGGAAACACCGTCACCGAGATTGCGCGCGAAAAGGCGGGCATCATCCGGACGGGTGGAGTGGTGGTGACGCTGCCGCAGTCGCCGGAAGCGAATGAGGTGATCGGGAACACGATTCTCGATCGGGGCGCGCGGGCGGTGAGCGCGGTGGCGTACGTGCCGCCGGTTTCGCCGGGGAGCAATTCCTGTTTTACCGCAGAGAGCGCAGAGTTCGCAGAGGGAAAATCGGGAAGGCCAAGATCCCGTTATCCACTTCAGGTCATGGGTCAGCAACTCGTTGTCGAGTCGCCACTGGTGGGGCGGCATCAGTTGCGGAATATCGCGCTGGCGATTGCGGCGGCGGAAGAGCTGCGCAGCCAAGGATTCGCCTCGATCACGCCCCGATCAATTGAACGCGGGATTCGCGAAACGCGTTGGCCGGGGCGTTTTCAGGTTGTGCCGGCCGCGGGCGGCGAGCCGGAGTATGTGCTGGATGTGGCACACAATCCGGCGGGGGCCTGGGCGCTGCGCTCGACCCTTTCGGCGGCATACGAGGACCGGCCGTTCTCGCTGGTGTTCGGCGTGATGCGGGATAAGGCGGTGGCGGAAGTCGCCGAGATTCTGTTTCCCATTGCCGAGCGGGTCGTGGTGACGCAGGCCAACAATCCGCGATCCGCGACGCCGGCTGAAATCCGGCAGGCCGCGTCGCGGGTGGAGACCGATATCCGGGAAGCCACGGATGTTGCCTCAGCCCTGGTGGAGGCGCGGCGAATCGCGGGGCCCGGCGGACTGGTGGTTGTCACCGGTTCGATTTACATTGTGGGAGAGGCAATGCAGGCGCTGGGCGTCAGCATCTAAAGCCGGTGTGGCGCGGGCGCCCTCGCCCGCGAAAGCTCTGTCGGCATTCGGAATATGTTTTGAACAAGATCGTCACAACGGCGGAACCGGACAAAGAGCAGGCCGAGCTGCGCTCGGCTGGGCGGGCGGAGGCGTCCGCCCCTACGTGGGCGGAGGGGCTGTGGACTGCCGGTCCAAAGCGCTACGGCTGGCTCAGCCGGCTCCGTTCGTACTTCTTTATTGATCCGCTAATCTGGGCTTACACGCTGGTGCTGGGCACGACTTCGCTGCTGTGTTCGCTGTTCGACCGCAGCGGACGAATCCAGCACAAGTTGGCCTGGCTGTGGTCGTGGCTGATCGTGAAGACGATCTTCTCGCCGGTAACCGTCACGGGCATGGAGAAGGCCGATGTTTTCAGGCCACGCGTGTATGCGGTCACGCATGCTTCGGCACTCGACATTCCCATTCTTTACGTGCATTTGCCTTTCCAGTTTCGAATCGTGTTCAAGAGCGAATTACTCTCGTATCCGTTTGTGGGCTGGCATTTGAAGCGGTCGGGACAGGTCTGTATTAACCAGCAGAATCCGGCGGCTTCGATTGGGGCAATCAAGTCGGCGCTGAGGAGTTTGAAGAGCGGCGTGCCGCTGGTGATTTTCCCCGAAGGAGGCCGCAGTCCCGATGGCGAGATTCTGCCGTTTCTGCCGGGGGCGTTCTTTCTGGCGATCAAAGCGCAGGCGGATATCGTGCCGATTGCGCTGGCGGGGACGTTTGACCTGCTGCCGATGAACACCTACCACATCAAGTGCCGGCCGCTGGAAATGCGCGTGGGTGAGGCGATCCCGACTGCCGGGCTGACGCTGCGGGACACGGACGCGGTATCCGCGAAGGTGAAGGCGGCGATTGAGGCGCTGCATGGCGCGCCAACAAGTAGGGTGTAGCGCGGACACTCCCTTCGACTCCGCTTTGGGCAGGCTCTGTCCGCCGCGTAGAGAGGCGTGCAACTCCCAGCCGGCCAGGATTTGTCGAGGCCGGGGCGAACAAAAAAGCGGAAGGCGGCGGACAAGAGTGTCCGCCCTGCACCCCCCCGCTGACAATTCCCCTCTCCATCCGTCATAATTCTTGGTTCCCCGGAGGTGTCATGAAGGCCCTAGGTCTTTTAGTCTTATTTCTTGCTATGAACGCATACTCGCAAAACAATCCGCCTTCCGTTGCTGAAGCCCAGGCATTCATGAACAAGGCTGAGGCCCAGCTATTTGAACAGTACGTCAAGGTGCAGCGCGCCACCTGGGTGCAGGAAAACTTCATTACCGACGACACGGAAGCCATGGCGGCGGACGCGATCGACGAGGCGACGGCCATCACGACCGAGCTGGTTGAACAGGCGAAGCGTTTTGATGGCCTGCCAATGCCGGCCGATCTGGCGCGGAAGTTCATGCTGCTGAAGCTCTCGCTGACGGCGCCGGCGCCCAAGGATCCGGCACTCCGCAAGGAGATGACCGCCATCGGCGTGGCGCTCGACTCCGAGTACGGCAAGGGCAAGTACTGCCGCAAGAACGGCGAGTGCATGGACATCACGGCGATCGAGAAGGTCATGGCCAGCAGCCGCAATCCGGAAGAACTGAAGGAAATGTGGACGGGCTGGCACGCGATTTCCCCGCCCATGCGGCAGCGCTACTCGCGGTTTGTGGGACTTTCGAACCAGGGGGCGCGCGAAATTGGCTACAAGGACGTCGGCGCGATGTGGCGAGCCGGCTACGACATGACACCCGAGGAGTTTTCCGCCGACCTGGAGCGGCTGTGGAACCAGGTGCGTCCGCTGTACTTGTCGCTGCATACGTTTGTGCGGGCAAAGCTGGCGGAGAAGTATGGGCCGAGTGTCGTTCCGCCGGAGGGGCCGATTCCCGCTCATTTGCTGGGCAATATCTGGGCGCAGCAGTGGGGCAACGTCTATGACCTGCTGGGCGTGAAAGAAGACAAGGGCGGCGTCAACCTGACGGAAATCCTCAGGAAGAAAAATCTCGACGCCAGGGGCATGGTGAAGTACGGCGAAGGCTTCTTCACCTCGCTCGGGTTCGAGAAGCTCCCGCCCACGTTCTGGGAGCGGTCGCTGTTTGTGAAGCCGGCCGATCGCGACGTGGTCTGCCACGCCAGCGCGTGGGACATCGACAGCAAGGACGATCTGCGCATCAAGATGTGCATCCAGATCCGCGATGAGGACTTCGTCACCGTCCACCACGAACTCGGACACAACTTTTACCAGCGCGCCTACAAGAATCAGCCACCACTATTCCAGAATGGCGCCAACGACGGCTTCCATGAGGCGATTGGCGACGCCATTGCGCTCGCGATTACGCCCGAGTACCTGCACCGGGTTGGCCTGCTCGACAAAGTGCCGCAGTCGAACAACGACATCCCCGAACTGCTGAAGCAGGCGCTCGACCGCGTGGCGTTCCTGCCCTTCGGCTTGCTGGTTGACCACTGGCGGTGGAAGGTGTTTTCGGGCGAAATCAAGCCTGCGGATTACAACCAGGGCTGGTGGGATCTGCGGCTGAAGTACCAGGGCGTGACGCCTCCGATGGCCCGCAGCGAAGCCGATTTTGACCCGGGCGCGAAGTACCACGTGGCATCGAATACTCCGTATACACGGTATTTCCTGGCGCACATCCTGCAGTTCCAGTTCTATCGTGCGTTGTGCCGCGAGTCCGGATACAAAGGCCCGTTGCATAAGTGCACGTTCTACGGATCGAAAGAAGCCGGAGCGAAGTTCAACAAGATGCTCGAAATGGGCCAAAGCAAACCTTGGCCGGACGCGCTGGAAGCCTTGACCGGCGAGCGCCAGACCGACGGCGGGGCGCTGCTGGAATACTTTGCTCCGCTGAAGCAGTGGCTGGATGAGCAGAATAAGGGGAAGAAGGTGGGGTGGTAGAGCCTCAAGGAGAACAGCCTATCGTGTTAGCAGTACCAAGACGCGTTCGGAAAATTCGACTGGGGCCCTTGGCGACAGATCGACTCACCAAGTAGCTGGCTTGTGGATAGGCCCCTTGCTATCAAGGACGACTTGTGGGAACTGCGCGGCAGCAAGATCTGCTTGTCTGATTCTCTTGATGAATGTCGCGACCTGCTGTAGCTGCTTGCTATGACGTCCAGGGTGAGGATTAAGAATGCCAATGGGCAACTGCAACTCATCCTTAACGATTCTCACAGGCTCGAGCAAATCGGAGTCGTTGGTAATGAGAACCGCAACCTCAAATCTTCGATTGTAGGCGTCCCTGAGAAGGTGGGCAGCGAGATTCACGTCTGAACCCTTTTCTTCGGTCTTGTCCACCCAGACCTTTTGAACGGGGCTGCTCCCAGTAAGCACCATACGGCAGGAATGCGTAAGGAAGTGCCCGTAGTGAATGCTTAAGTTCGGGATTGTGCGTAGCGCCCTCAGATAAATCTGCTGCCGCGTTGGGGCATCGGGATCATGGGGGCGCGAACTGACACGAGCCGTGAAATACTTGATTTCCTGGATCAAGTCACCGGGCAGCATGACTTGACAGAGCCGCGAAAGATCCAGCCATTTGTAAGGCGTGCCTCTTGCTGCCCCGTAGTAGAGATTGAAGCCGTCGATGTAGACGTTCGCTTTGGGCACTGTCTTATCAGTAGTTTAGATCGTAGCATGACTAAAGAGCGCTAAATTGAGGTTGACAACGGTCCACTACAACGCTAGTCTTTTATTGGAATTATCCCCCCTAGTCCTTCGGGATTAGGGCGCGAGACCAACCTTCGGGTTGGTCTCAATGTTTTAGAGATGATTTCCGTCCGGAGTCGCTCGCCCGTTTGACCCTCATCTCCCCCTCCCTTAAACTGAAAAGATTCAGCAGAATACAAGGCCCGATCTATGTCCGATGCGATTCATATCAAGCTCCCCGACGGGAGCACCAAAGAAGTTCCCAAGGGCAGTACCGCGCTCGATGTTGCCAAGTCCATCAGCCCGCGGCTGGCCGACGCTGCACTCGCCGCCAAGAGCAATGGCGAC
>JACQDD010000264.1 GCA_016201265.1 Terriglobales bacterium
CCTGCCGTCGAGCATTTTCTTGATTGCCGTGCCGTTTGCGCCGAGCTTGCCGTGGGCGATTGCGCTGTTCCTCATACGCGAAGGCCTGGTGGAAATGGATGTGCCGACGCGGCAGTCGTACATCCTGGCGGTGGTGCGTCCGGAAGAACGCGCGTTTGCGAGCGGGTTCACGACGTTTACGCGCAACGTGTCGTATGCGATTGCGCCGGCGCTGGCGGGCGCGGCGATGAAAGGGCTGTCCATGGCCAGCCCGCTGTTCTTCGGCGGAGGAATCAAAATCGTGTACGATGTGATTCTGTACGCCGCGTTCCGGCGAGTGAAGCCGCCCGAAGAGCAGATGGAAAGTATGGGAAGGAAAAACTCATGAAACGATTTACGCTGGCAGTTCTGTTCTCATTTATTTTCGCGGCAAGCGCGGGTGGGCAAGAAATGCCGGCGGACTACAAGATGGTGCGGGAGGTGCTTGAGCGGGGCGGAGACTACAAGGCGGGCGTGCTGAAGGTGAACGTGCCGCGCGGTATGCAAGTCCGAGTGGCGGCGATAGCGCTGCCGATGCCCTTCGGCTTCAGCGGCTGGGTGGCGTTCACCAAAGGCGACGCAGGAATGGACGTGATGATGGGCGACCTGGTTCTGCTGGAAGACGAAGTGAATCCGGTGATGTCGGCGCTGCTGGAGAACGGCATTGAGGTGACTGCACTGCACAACCATTTTTTCTGGGAGCAGCCGCGGGTGTTCTACATGCACGTGCACGGCCACGGCAAAGCAGAAGAGCTGGCGCGCAAGCTGAAGCCGGCGCTGGATCTGATCCCAAAAGCCGTGGCGGCACCCGGCGCCAGTTCATTTGCGGGCCAACTCGATGGGGCGAGACTTTCGAAAATCATCGGCTACTCCGGCGAACAGAATGGCACCGTTTACAAAATCACGATTGGGCGAGACGACATCGGGCTGAAAGAAATGGGAGCGACGATCAACGCGCGAATGGGGTTGAACACGTGGGCGGCGTTTTATGGCGCGATGGAGGATGCTGTGGTGGCCGGCGACGTGGCCATGCTGGAAGGCGAGGTCACCCCGGTGTTGAACGCGCTGCGGCAAAACGGCCTCCAGGTGGTGGCCATCCATCACCACATGATCGGCACGCGGCCGATGGTGATTTTTCTGCATTACTGGGGACGCGGTCGGGCGGAAAAATTGGCGAGCGGGATCCGCGCCGCGCTGGAAAAGACCAAGACGACGCGGAAACCGTGACGGCCGCAAGAGAGCGATCCGGAAAACAGGCATGAAACTTGAAGTGCAAATCGGCGGGAAGAAACGCGCGCTGGAAGTGGTGCGGCGGGGCGAACGGCTGGTGTGCACGCTGGATGGAAAGCCGGTGGACGCGGACGCGGTGGAAGTGGCTACGGCAACGTATTCGATTCTGCTGCGCGGGCAGTCGTACGAGGTGCGCGTGCATGCGGCGCCGGACGGGCTGCACATTAACGCTGGCGGCGAAGAATTAGTCGCGCAGGTAGTGGACCCGCGACAGTGGCGCAGCCGGCAGACGGCGCGAGGCGGCGGAGTCGAAGCCGAAGGGCGGCAGGAGATCAAAGCGCCCATGCCGGGGAAAATTGTGCGCGTGCTGACGAAGGCGGGCGACGCGGTGGAGGCCGGGCAAGGGTTGCTAGTGGTGGAAGCGATGAAAATGCAGAACGAGATCCGCGCGCCAAAAACGGGGAAAGTGGAAAAGGTGCTGGTGGCGGAAGGGCAGGCGGTGAATGCGGGGGAGACGCTGGCAGTGGTGGGGTAAGAATAGAAAATAGGAAAAGCGAAAAGCGAAAAGCGAAAAGCGAAAAGCGAAAAGCGAAAAGCGAAAAGCGAAAAGCGAAAAGCGATTCCCCCTCCCTGCAGTTCTAAGAAAGTCAAAAAGGCGATGGATCGAGCCGGACAGGCTAGAAAGCCTGTCCGGCTCGAAAGGTGAATTGTGCCGGACAGGTTGGAAAAGCCTGTCGTACGAGGGAGTTATTTTTTGGCGGGGGCAGGCTGCTTGGCGGGTACGGCGGCGGGGAGTTTTCCGGCGGATTCGAGAACCTGCTGGGCGAGGAAATTGCGCACGGAGGCTTCGTCGCGGGCGACGCTGAGATAAGCGGAACGGAGCAACTGCTCCTTGCGATTGCGCAGGGCGTCGCGAATGGACTGCTGGACCTTGGGGTCGGAAAGCTCGCGCTGGCCGGGCGACTCGCGGGCGATGAGCTTGAGGATGCGGTAGCCGTCGCGAAGAGCGACGACGGGGCTGACTTCTCCGGGCTTCATGGACGTTAGAGTCTTCTTCAACGCGGGATCGGTCTGATTGAGAGCGGATTCGGGGATGTAGCCGAGATCACCGCCATTGGCGGAGGTGCTGGGATCCTCGGAATAGTCCATGGCCACGGTGGCGAAGTCCGCGCCTTCCTGGATTTGGGCGAAGAGGGCGGAAGCCTTGCGGCGGGCTTCGGCATCGGTGGTGGCGTCGTCGTTCTTGCGGTTGCGGACCTGGGGGTCCTTGCGGGGCGTGATGACAATCTGGGAAACGCGGTACTGCGACTCGACGACGTTGAACTGCGCGCGGTTCTGATTGTAGAAGTCGGTGACGTCCTGGTCGGTGATGGAAACCTTGGCGACGACTTCGCGATTGATGAGCTTCTGGATGGTGGGCTGGCGGCGGAGGTCGCGCTTGAGGTCGTCCACGGAGACGCCGCGCTCCTTCAACTGGCGCTGGAACTCGTCCTCGGTGTAAGGGCTCTTGAACTCGGTGAACTTGTCTTCGACCTCGCCATCGCCGGCCTCGAGGCCCATTTTTTTGGCGCGTTCGAGAAGGATTTCGTTGTTAATGAGCTCGTCGATGATGTTGAGCTTGAGGGAGAGGCCTTCTTCCTGAGAAGGCTCCTGGCCTTCGGGGTTGGTGCGGCTGCGGTAATATTTTTCGACTTCGTCGCGCTTGATTTCCTTGCCGTTGACGGTGGCCCAGACGTCCGGGCCGGGGGCGGACTCCTTGCGGCAGGCGCCGAGAGACACGAGGAGCGCGAGAACCCCGGTGGTCAGGACAGCGCGGTGGAGCACAACGTCACCTCGGAAAAAGGGATGCGTGAAAGGTTGGGTCAGGCGGCCTTGGTCACGCGGCCGGCGCGAATGCACGCAGTACACACGCGCACGTGCATGCGTACGCCCTTGACGATTGCGCGCACGCGACGCAGATTGGGATTCCAGCGGCGGCGGCGGATGTTGTTGGCGTGGCTGATGATGTTGCCGTAGCGCGGGCCTTTGCCGCACAGTTCACATGTCTGAGCCATAGCTACTCCTGCACGAAAAAGAGCGTTAGAACAAACGCTTATGGTAGCAGAGAAAGGGAGTTTGCTCAACAGGCGGATTAGGCGCGTGGCTAAAGATTGAGTGGTTTCGGAGCCGGCAAAATGCCGGCGCTACAGTCGGGACATGTTCCGGCGGGTGTCGCGAGCACAAGGCGGCGGCATGAAGCCGCGGCTATGGGCGCAACCTCGGCGCAAGGCGGGGGCATAAAGCCTCCGCTACATACGGAGCCCGGCGGAGACGGCGTCGAAGAAGGCGTTGAGCTCCGTGGGCTGGGTGAAAATGTGCGTGGCGATGCG
>JACQDD010000266.1 GCA_016201265.1 Terriglobales bacterium
CAGTAACCTTCTGCTGCAAATCCTGGCCAAGTTGACGCCGCCCGCGCTCCCGTGGGCTTCGATGTACTGGATCTTCGCCGTCTTCACAGTCGCCATGATTGTGGTTCTCGGGCTCTTGCGCTTTCCCCGAGTCGAGCGCACTGCCGACGAGTCCGCCGGTTCGCTCGAGATGTATGGCAGCCTGCTGCGCAAGCCCATGGTGTGGGCGTTCTTTCTGTGTGTCTTTGCTTACGTGGGCTGTGAGCAAGGGACGGCCGACTGGATCTCGAAGTTTTTGGCTCAATATCACGGCTTTGATCCGCATACGACAGGGGCGGCCGCGGTTTCCTGGTTCTGGGGGATGCTGACCGCCGGCTGCTTCATCGGCATGGGGCTGCTCAAACTGTTCGACAGCCGCCGCGTGCTGATCGGCTTTTCTGTCGGTGCGCTGCTGTGCCTGACGGCCGCGTTGTTCGGTCCAGCTCGCATGTCGCTGATCGCGTTTCCCGCGATCGGATTGTTTGCTTCGATCATGTGGCCGGTGCTGGTCTCGCTGGCGCTCAATTCGGTTTCAGAACACCACGGCTCTTTCGCCGGGATTTTGAGTACGGGGATCATGGGCGGAGCCGTCGTCCCCGTGATCATCGGCCGGATTGGCGACTACGCCGGTCTCCGCGCTGGGGTCGCTTTCCTGTACCTGACGTTCGGATGTGTTCTCAGCGTCGGCTTTTGGGCGAAGCCAATCATCACTAACGCCACCATCTTGAATCGCGAGAAGGCCGCCGAAACCGCTTCGGCCGGGGCGGCGGAAGTCTCCAGGATCGGACAACCGAAGTGAAGCCTCGGAAAGCGATCGGTGAAAGTTTGACAGGAGCGTACATGTTCAACCCCGTTCGTAAGCTTCGCATCCTTATGAGAGTGTTACTTTTCATCTCGTTTGCTGCTCTGACCGCTCTTTCACAGCAGGAGCAGTCTAAGGCGATTCCCTATCTCAAGCTCACCACGCCGCGCCGCGTGCTCCTCGACGCTCAGAAGTGGGAAGGCAACGAGTTTCCTCACACGATGTCCGTGCTGGAAATGAAGCGCGGCGGATTCCGCTACTGGGGATGGTATGGGCTCAATGAAGGCCGTGGCATCGGCCTCGCCCGCAGCAACGATCTGGTGAGCTGGACCAAGTACGAACAGAACCCACTGTGGACGAACGCGCGCTGGCCGTCGGTTCTCGCCAAGGCCGACCCTAAGCACAAGGATTTGCTCTATTTCGCCATCACCCGCGAATACGACACACCGAGCAGCCACATCGTGCTGGCCAGTTCGCGCGACGGCATCCACCTGACCGAGGTAAAAATCCTGGTGCAGGGCGTGCCCGCCCAGCGCAACCAGAATCCGAACTTTTTCCGCGATCCGCGCACAGGCCGCTTCTATCTCACTTTCTATCGCGGTAACGACAAAGACTACTTCGAGATCATCAGCAAGAGCGCCGGCTCGGTCGTAGACCTGGACAAAGCCCCAGAGAAGATTCTCCTCAAGTCCGAGACTACTGTCGCGGCGCCGACGCTGCTTTACATCAAGGACGCAAAGAATACACGCGGTAAGAATACCGGGATCTACTACCTCGCCACGGAAATCTATCCGCACCGCTACACCGACGATCCCGAAGGCGAGTGGCAGGTGAAGATCTTCGCCGCGGAATCACCGGATGGCGACTTCCAGCCCGTGGAAGGCAATCCCATCATGCGCGGCCAGCGCGCCTGTCTGTTCCAACACATTTTCAGTAGCCGGTTTTACGGCTATGACTGCCATTTGGAGACGCCCGATCATTGGGTGCTTGAGGAAGTCGAGGCGCCATTGCCGCAGAAGTAGGAATTGCGGCGCTCTGGGAGGCTTTGGGGCGCAGCGGAGGTTCGCTGCGCCTCTTCAATCCAAAGTCACTTTACCGCAATCGCGGAGATCTCGATGCGGGCGTTGTTGACCAGAGCCGCCGCCTGAATCGTCGCGCGCGCCGGTTTTGGGTCGGGCATGAATTCACGGTACACCTTGTTCATGTCACCGAACTCGTGGATGTCGGCCAGATAGACGGTCACCGAGACAATGTCCTTCAATTCGAATCCGGCAGCTTTGACGACGTTCTGAATGTTGTCGAGAGCCGCTTTGGCCTCGGCGGCGATTCCGCCGGCCACAAGTTTACCCTGATCGTCCGTTCCTTCCTGGCCGGCGACATACAACGTGTTGCCCGCGACGACGCCGTCGCTGAAGGGAAGGCTCTTATTCCCGGACACGCTAATCGCCTTGTGCTCTTGGGCACGGCAAGCCGGAGCGGCCGCCACAACTGCGGCCAGTACGCTAACCACAGAGAGGGCAAACACAAGAAAGCGTCTCACTTGCATTTTCATTTTTCCGAGTCTCCTTTTGCACGGCATGAATTCACTCTTCCCAGCAATCGAGAACGGTGTTACAACCCCGCGCACATATATATAGCCAGGAGGACGAAATGCACAACTATCATCATTGGTGGGGAGGTTCGGGTCGGCATCCTTCCAGAGCGTCAGGAAGTCCTGATAGGCGCGGCGGCTCTGCGCCTCGGCGGTCTGCTTGACCTTCGAGACAGTACTCCACTACAGTCAGAGGCACTAGCCGGCAAGGCAACCTGGGATGTTCAGGGCCACGCCAGCGCGGCTGGGGCGACGTTCCCGACCCGAGACCCGGGTAGAAATCGACGAGGCACAATTGCGTATGAGCACAAAACGCGCTGACTTGAAAGCGACGCTGCGTGAAAAGGCGCAATTGATGTCGGCCTCGGAAATAGAACGCACCCTGGTGCGGCTGGCTCATCAAATCCTCGAAAAGAGCAACGGAGTGGACGGTTTGGGGCTGGTGGGCATTCGCCGTCGCGGCGTCCCGATTGCAGAGCGGCTGGCGAAAATGATTCGTCAGAGCGAGAAAGTTGCCGTGCCCGTGGGTACGCTCGACATAACGTTTTATCGGGACGACCTCTCGACGCTCGGTCCCAGACCCGTGGTGCAGCAGTCAGAGATCGGTTTTTCCATCGAGGGCAAGCGAATTGTTCTGGTGGACGATGTGCTGTTTACCGGCCGCACCACGCGCTCTGCCATGGACGCGCTTTTCTTTCATGGCCGACCGAGCCTGGTGCAGTTGCTGGTGCTGATTGATCGCGGCCACCGCGAATTGCCAATCGAAGCGACCTTTATCGGCCGTACGGTCCAGACCACCAGGAACGAAGTAATCGAAGTCAAACTGATGGAAGTGGACAACGCCGACAAAGTGCTCCTGATGGAAAAAGAATAAGCCAAGGTAAAGAAGAGAGGTAGCCATGACAGCCGAAACAAATACATTGACGTCGGAAGAACGTGCAGCCGCCGCCGAGACGAAGCCGGCAGCACGCATTCTCCAGAACTACATCGGCGGATCCTGGGTATCCGCGAAGGCCGCCGGCTTGGTGGACGTGACGAACCCGGCCAACGGGGAAGTGCTGGCACGCGCGCCCTTGTCAGGCCGCGCCGAGGTTGAAGCGGCGGTGGCTGCCGCTAGTGCCGCATGGCCGGAGTGGCGTGCTCGATCGGTTGGCGAACGGACCGAATTCATCTACGCGATGCGCGAAGGATTCCGCCAGAGGGTCGACGAACTCGCAGCGTCCATTACCAGGGAGTCAGGCAAGGTGCTATCCGACGCGCGCGCGGAGGTCACGCGGGCTATTGAAGTGCTCGAGGTCGCCTGCGCTTCGCCGATGACGATGCAAGGCCGCATCCTGGAAGGTGTTGCACGGGGCATCAACACGGAGACGATCCGGCAATCAGTCGGCGTTTGCGCCGCTATCACCCCCTTCAACTTCCCGGCCATGGTCCCGATGTGGTTCCTGCCCTTTGCCATCGTCTGCGGGAACACGTTCGTGCTGAAGCCGTCGGAGCAGGTTCCGCTTACCTCAGAGATCATCTGCCACATCCTGGAAGACATTGGTCTGCCGCGTGGCGTGGTCAATCTCGTGCACGGCGCGCATGACGCGGTGAACGCGATTTTGGACAGTCCGGAAATTCGTGCCGTTTCGTTCGTCGGCTCGGTCACGACTGCCAAGTACATTTATCGCCGGGCGGCCGAAAACGGAAAGCGGGTGCAGGCTCTCGGCGGCGCCAAGAATTACATGATCGTGATGCCGGACGCGGTCTTGGACAAGACAGTGTCGAACATCCTGGGCAGTGCTTTCGGCAACGCGGGCCAACGTTGTATGGCGGGTTCGGTGCTGGTAACGGTTGGTTCCGCGCAATCAAAGATCATGGGCCGACTGAAAGAAGAAGCAGAGAAGCTGATTGCCGGAGATGGTACCGATCCGAAGGTTAGCCTGGGCCCGGTGATTTCAAGCGCCGCATGCGATCGTATCCATGAAGCGATCGAAACCGGCGTGAGAGAGGGAGCCGAGTTGCTGGTAGATGGCCGGCGACCCGCGCGCGTCCCCGCCGGCGGCTACTTCGTCGGCCCAACGATTCTGAACAACGTGAAGCCGGAGATGCGCGCGGCCCGCGAAGAGATCTTCGGCCCGGTGCTCTCGGTAATGCACGTGGATACTCTGGATGAGGCCATTGACCTCGTAAATCGCGATCCTCGCGGCAACGGCACCTCGATCTTTACGGAAAACGGCGCTGCGGTGAGAGAGTACAGCCGGCGTGTCGAGGTCGGCATGGTGGGCGTGAACATCGGTGTGGCGGCTTCGCCTGCGTATTTTCCGTTCTCGGGATGGAAAGATTCTTTCTTCGGTGACCTGCACGTCCACGGCTGGGATGCGGTCGAGTTCTTTACCCGGAAAAAGACCGTAACCTCGCGCTATTTCTCGGCGGGAGAGACGGGCAAATATTTCGTGGAACAAGGCGACAAGAAGTAGCGCAGCCCTGCTACTGCTGGGTGTACGTCGATCTCTTGAGAAATTCTCCCGCGCCCGCACGTCCCAGAAACTTGTCTGCTTCGACGACCACGCGCCCGCGCGAGAGCACCACATCAGGCATGCCCGTAACCTGGATGCCTTCAAACATCGAATAGTCCACCCGCATGTGATGCGTCTTCGCGCTGATGGTGTGCTTGCGCGCGGGATCGAAAACTACGAGATCAGCGTCACTCCCCACCGCAATCGTGCCCTTGCGCGGATAGAGGCCGAAGAGCTTTGCCGGTGCCGTGGAAACCAGCTGCACGAAGCGGTTCACGCTGAATCGTCCCTGGGCGACGCCACCGGAATAGATCAGGCTCATGCGGTGTTCGATTCCCGGGCCACCATTAGGGATCTTGGTGAAGTCGTCGCGACCCAGTTCCTTCTGTTCTTTGAAGCAAAATGGACAGTGATCGGTTGAAACAACTTGCAGGTGATCCCGTTTCAACCCATTCCAGAGTTTCTCCTGATGCCATTTTTCGCGCAGCGGCGGCGTGAATACGTACTTCGCGCCTTCGAACCCCGGCGCGTCGAAGTTCTCAATTGAGAGATACAGATATTGCGGGCAGGTCTCGGCGTAAACCGGAAGGCCGCGATCGCGCGCCTCGCGAACTTTTTCAAGAGCGTCATTGCAACTCAAGTGGACAATGTAAACGGGCGCCCCCGCCATCTCCGCCAGAGCGATGGCACGTGACGTGGCTTCCGCTTCCGCGGTCGTGGGCCGCGTCAAGGCGTGATACTTCGGAGCCTTTTTCCCTTCGGCCAGGGCCTGCTGGACAATCACGTCAATCGCCCCGCCGTTCTCGGCATGCATGCAGACGAGCCCGCCATTCTTTCCCGTAGCCCGAAGCACCTTGAAAATGCTGGCATCGTCGAGCATGAACACGCCGGGGTATGCCATGAAGAGCTTGAAGCTGGTGACACCCTCGCGTACCAGCGCGTTCATCTCGTCGAGTTGGGCGTCCGCCAGATCCGTGATGATGCAATGAAACGAATAATCGCA
>JACQDD010000267.1 GCA_016201265.1 Terriglobales bacterium
CTGTGGTAGTCGATGATCATTTCCCGATTCCGCCCCTCAGTCGGCTGCGTAAGCACGCTCCATCAAGACACCGGCCTCATCGCGAAACGCGTACTTCTTCCGAATTTCCTCGGTCAGCTCCACGCCCAGTCCAGGCGCCTTGGGCGGATACAGGCAGCCGTCTTCGATCCGGAGTGGTTCTACGAAAAGCTCGTCGCGCAACGGGTAGCCCCATGTCGGGTATTCCAGGATCCAGCAGTTCGGCGTAGCGAATGCCAGGTGATAGTTCGGGGCCAACACCACGGACGAGGCCCAGGAGTGGAACACCACCTTCACCCCGTAGCTTTCGGCGATCGTGGCGATCTTTCTTGTCTCCAGGATCCCGCCCGCGTGCGCCGTGTCCGGCTGCGCAATGTCGAGCGCCTGGGCTTCGAAGAAATTCCGAAATTCATGGATCGAAGTCGAGCTCTCCCCTCCGGCGATCGGGATCCGGACGTGCTTCCGAACCTGTGTATATCCGGCGTAGTCAGTGGCTGCGCACGGCTCCTCAAACCAGGCGACGTCGAACGGCTCCAGCTCCCGCCCCACGCGGATGGCCTCGCTGGCGCTCCAGGGATCGGGGTTGTGCCCTTGGACCGCGTCCACCATCAGTTGAATATCCGGGCCCAGCGCCTCCCGCACGCGGCGCACCTTCAGCATGTCCGCCTCCCGGTTCATGCCGATCCGGACCTTTACCGCCTTGAAGCCCTGTCTCTTGTACTCTTGCATCTCCTGCACGGTCTCCTCGACCGGCTTCTCCAGGCCTCCGCTCGCGTACACCGCAAGCCGCTCGTGGGTCTTTCCCCCCAGCAGTTCATATACCGGGAGGCCCCGTACCTTGCCTACAATGTCCCACAGCGCGGTCTCGATGGCGCCGATCACGCTCATGCCGGCGCCGTTACGCGCCCAGAACAGCGTCTTGCTTCGCAACTTGTGCACCAGCGCTGCCACCTGTGTCGGGTCTTCTCCGACGATTAGCGGGGCCAGCGATTCTACGATCCCTACCACGGCCCGCGGCGCGAAAATGCCCGTATACGTCTCGCCTAATCCCGTTACCCCTTGGTCGGTGTGGACTCGCACCGGGGACGCGTGGACGAACCGGATCACGCCTCCGGACCAGCGAATGGGCTGGCTGGGCTGCACGCTCAGGAGGATCGGTTCGACGCGGGTGATTTTCATTGTATTTGCTAATTGATACTGGATCAATATACAATAAGAGGTCTGCGCTGTCAACAGCGCTGTGGCAATGCATGCATCCTGAGCTCCGGGAGCGGCTCGATGCCGGGGTTTTCGAGGTGCCGCCGCAATCATGAGTTGAGGTGCGCAGAACCAGATGGTCAGAAGACAGTTCTGCCGCCGAACCGCGACTGACGGGCCTGTTCTACTGGCTTCGACCGACAAGCGGGGATGGCGGATCGTAGCGCTCCTGTTCCTCGGGATCCTGGTCAACTACATTGACCGGGGTAACCTCAGCGTGGCCGCAGTACCGATCATGCGGGACCTCGGCGTCTCTCCGGCAGCCATGGGGACCCTTCTTTCCGCCTTCTTCTGGACCTACACGGCGCTCCAACTGCCTGCCGGATACCTGGTGGATCGGCTCAACCTCAAGTGGACCTACGGAGCGGCGTTCCTTTTGTGGAGCCTGGCGTCCGGAGCCATGTGCTTCGCCCACTCTTTTTCGCAGATTCTCGCGCTGCGTCTCGTCCTCGGGATTGGCGAGGCGGTTGCCGTCCCCGCCAGCCTGGCGTACATCCGCAATCATTTCCCGCCTGAACAGCGCGGTCTGCCGACGGGGATCTACGTCTCCGGGATGATGTTCGGCCCGGCCCTTGGCAACTTCTTGGGGGGTTTCCTGCTGAGCCAGCTGAGCTGGCGCCACCTTTTTCTTCTGACTGGGCTGGGAGGCTGTTTTTGGCTGCTGCCCTGGTTGCTTGTCGCACCTGACCGAGAGGCGCGCGACCCATCGGGTTCGTCGCAAACAATGGTAACCGCCGACTGGAAGCGTCTGCTAGTTCTGCCGACCTTCTGGGGAATTACCCTGGGATCCTTTTGCTACTCCTACTATTGGTCTTTCTTCCTCACTTGGCTCCCCTCGTACCTCGTCCTTCAGCGCCGCCTGTCTTTCCTAAGGATGGGCGCCTACACCGCACTACCCTTGGTCGCGATGGCCGTCATTGCTCCGATCAGCGGGCGATGGGCGGACCGTCTTAACTCGCGTTCGGGCAGCAGCCTGGGGACCCGAAAGACCTTCACCTGCGGAGGCTTCCTTCTGGGGGGTCTCGTCCTCTTCATCGTTGTCGTCAATTCTCCCCTCGTCCTCCTTGGGATTCTTCTCTTTTCGACGGCGGGGCTGGGGCTCGCCAGCGCCAATTACTGGACAATCACTCAGGAGTTTGCGCCTCCCGGCTTGATCGGTCGCTTCATCGGATATCAGAACATGGTGGCTAACCTGGCGGGCATTTGCGCCCCGGCGCTGACGGGTTTCATCGTGGACCGGACGAAAGACTTTAATCTCTCCTTGTTCCTTGCGGGCGGCGCGCTGCCGGCGGCGGCAGTGGCGTACTTGGCTCTGGTCCGGGAAGCCGACGTCCGCGCCGTCAGGTCGCTTCCTTTTCAGGCCTCGCTGAGGCCAGATTGATACTCAGGAGTGAGCATGACACAACGCAACCCGAATGCGGACACCGCCGCTTCCCCCGGCGACTCGCGGCGCGAGTCTCAGGGCAACTCCCTGGACTGGAGGAAAGCAATTGTCATCCGGGCGTTCGCCCAGTCCCCGGACTTCCTCGGCAGCACCGTCTTCCTTCATTCTCTGGAAGATTACCGGGCCGTCTTCCGACGCGCCCGCTCTCTCGGTTTCCAGGGAGTCCAACTGTACCTCGAGATTTCCGGCGGCGTGCTGAATCTGAGCACCCCAGGCGCTGCGCTTGAGGAGTTGGCGGCTCTCGCTCGTGCGGAAGGCGTTCAGTTCCCCAGTCTCGAGATCGCGCCGCTGCAATACTCCTTCACCAGCGATGATCCTTCCGAGCGGCGCCGCGGCAAAGAAGTTGTCGCGCGAGCCATGGAAATCGCGCGCGGGCTGGGCTGCTCGGGCGTGCTGGTTATCCCCGGCTACGTGGGTAAGATGTGGGATCCCGGGACTGACCAGGTGTCTTATGACCACGCCTATGACCGCACCCTGGAAGCACTTCGGGAACTGGCTCCCGCCGCGGAGCGTCTTCGCGTCCCCATGCTCGTCGAGCCGATCTGGAACATGTTCCTGCTCAGCCCGCTTGAAATGCGGCGTCTGGTAGATGAGGTCGGGAGCCCTTGGTGCGGGGTGTTGCTGGACACGGGCAATGTTACGCTGTGCGGGTTCGCCGAGCAGTGGATCCGCATACTAGGCTCGCGCGTCCGCGAAATCCACATGAAGGACTTCCGCCGCCAGGTCGGAACCATCAACGGCTTCGCGCCTCTACTGGCCGGGGACGTCAACTGGCCGGCGGTGACGGCTGCCGCTCGCGTCGTGGGTTTCTCCGGCTTCTGGACAGCCGAGCAGTTCCCGTACCCGCATCACGGGCAGACCATACTCGAGCATACGTCGCTCGCCATGGACCGCATACTCGGCTGCGTCGCTTCCTCGCACAAGCAAACCCAGGAGGTATAGAAGAATCATGGCGAAAACGTTCAAAATTGGGCTGGCGGGCACGGGAGACATCGGGCGGCTACATGCCAAAGCGCTCCGCGCACGAGACGATGTGGAACTCTGCGTTTGCCGGGGCGTGAAGTCCTCCGGCGCCGATACGTTTGCGCGAGAGTTTGGCGCCACCGTCTACCCCAGCTACTCGGCCCTCCTGGCCGATCCCTCCGTAGCAGCGGCCGACATCTGCGTCCCTAACGACCTCCACCGCGAATTCGTCGAGAAGGCGGCCGCAGCCGGCAAGCATATTCTCTGCGAGAAGCCCATCGCCATGTCCCTTGAGGATGCCAACGCTATGATCGAAGCCGCTCGCCGGGCCGGAGTCCTGCTCATGATTGCGCATCCTCTTCGCTTCTGGCCCGAATATGTGAAACTGCGCGAGGTGATTCTCTCGGGAAGTCTCGGCCCCTGCCGGGCGATCACCATGCGGCGCTTGCTTTCCCTCTTGATCAGCGTCACCGGCGAGCGCGGGTGGCGCCACAAGCCGGAGCGGATGGGCGGAGCTATCCTGGACCTTCAAATCCACGACCTGGATTTTCTCAACTGGGTGTTCGGCCTTCCCGAGCAGGTCTACTGCGCCGCCGCTCCTTCCGCCGACGGCGGATTGAACCACACCTATGCGACCCTGAAGTTCCCGAATGGAACCATCGGCTTCGTCGAGAGCAGCTATCTCTTGCAGGGCGATCCGATGATCTTCACTGCCAAAGCTGTCTGCGAGCGCGGTACACTGGACTATAACCTGCATCTCGAACATTTTTCGATGCATGCCATGGCCGGCCTGAAGGCCGGCGCGACCGAATCCGCCGACCCGGCCAGCCTTGTGTGTTACCGGGCCGGCGAGCAACCACAGGTTCTGGTCCGTCAGGAACCGAACATCCTCGATGCGGTTTTCGCCCGCGAGCTTTCATACTTCGTTAACTGTGCCCAAGGAAAAACCAGCAACCAACTTGCTCCGGTCGAAGACGCCGTTGGAGCCTTGAAATTGGCACTTGCCTGCCGGGAGTCAGTCGAGCGAGGGTTGCCCGTCAAGCTCCACGAAAGGCGGGACGACACACTGGAGGTCGCCGGCCACTAGTGGTAGTGAGCGTTTTCTAATCGTAGTGGAGACTGAGAGCGGCGGCTGGAGTCATTTTACTACGCCACCTCCCGTCGAGTGACCGACTTCGATCCGTTGAAGATCGCATCCAGTATCCAGAAACCGCGATAACCCATAATCTTGCGGAAGTTCTTCTCCGTGGCCAGAAACGCCGCTGCCCACGCCGCCGCCCGCCACCGACATACTCGGCGAGTCCGCATTTGCACTACCAACTGCGGACTCTCGATGATGTGGTTAAGCCTCAAAGGTTCCGCGCGCTATCCTTCGACGATGCAAACCTCTCAGTCGAAGAGTTCGTCGAGTTGCTGTAATTCGCGCCCCTCAAGCAATAGCCGGAGGACTGGACGGTTCAGAGGCATTCCGCCAGTCTGTTGTCTTTCCGGCGTTTTCTCCTTTTCGATTTCGTTTCTGTTATGCCGAGTCCCGGATTATGCCGAGTGATTCTCTGTGGCGTGCGAATGGCCGACGTGCCGAGCGCTCGTACTCGGCATAATCCGGCAGACCGCGGACGGGGTGCAGCGCGGCTTGCATTGCACCCCGCAATCGTCAACTGCCCGCCCGTTGGGAATTCCGCACTGTCTGGAGCCTTCGAGGCCTTGAGCCGCGGCTCTACCCACCATCCGGATTATGCCGAGTGGTTCTGCCCGGAAAGGCCCTCATTATTGGCGCAGATCGGGCCGCACGGTTTTTACTCGGCATAACAGAAATAACCCCGAGCTCGGGGTTATTTCTGCGTCCGGCTCGGGGACCCAATATGGTTGCCCGGTCCACACGTTCCTCACACCGAACGACTATCCCTCGGTCAACGGCTACGTAGACGCCGACTTCCTCCGCCAGACCGTGTCGGACCACGTCGATGCGATTCGCGATTACGTCCTCGCCACCCACCCGAACGCCAAGTTCGAGCTCCTCTGGCCGCTCGACGTGAACGATCCTGCAACCCGCCAACTCAACCGCTACATCAACCTGCCCACCGAGTGGGAAACGAAGGTCGGCTCCGGCTCCGACACATTCCTCATCGAAGGCTTCCAGTTCGCCGGCATCGACCGGAACCTTGACAAGGTCCGCTGGATGGTCGGCTACCCGTTCGAGGTCCTCTCCTGGCCCCGTTCGGGCTGTAGCCACGTCATGGGTCTCTTCAACGCGGGCTGGCCGTGGGAGCGCGACTACCTCGTGGGTAGGCGCTCGAGGGTTCCCGTGGTCAAGATCTGGGCCTATGACCACCTGTGCCTGTACGGGCGGGGCGTGCCTATCCCTTCTGAAGACCGATTCCACCGGATCTGACTGGTCGGACGGCCTCGCTCCCGGACCAAAAGCCGACCCCACGGGCGATTCGCATAGAAACCTGTGGGTTCCAACACATTTCTCTAGACGAACGTACCGAACCTCATGTATGCTGGGGATCAGTGGCAAAACCACTGAAACCAAAACGATTGGTATACTGCGAGAGAGGCTGCAGAACTCCTCGGAGGAGAGGCGACTGAAGCCACAGTCAAGGAGTACTGCAAGCGTAAAGAGGTCGAGGCAAAAAAGGTTGGACCGAAGCAACGATGGAAGATCCGTGGGGCCTCGATCATAGAGCTACGGCGAAAATGGGAAATCGATTAGGAGAGAACTGCGCTTGCCCCCTGACGTGAGACAAAAAGTTAAGACACTGTTTACCGTTCGCTGCAAAAGCATTGTACAACCAGGCGCCGGTAGTGCAAAATGCGTCCCGGTTGGTGAAGCAGAGGCGGGCTCTGCTGGAGAGCAACCCGCCAAGGAATAGCCAACCGGAAACTCATCGAGACGATGAGGCCGGGAGCGGCCGAAACATCGCTCCCGGCCCCCCAGCCCGGCATCGGATCGATAGATTTCCCCATGCCTGAGAAAACTCATACCGAATCCCCCACAGGATCACGAGCTGGCCGGGGTGGCCGCAGTTTGCGCTCGAACTCTGCCGGCGGCAGGTAACCCAGTGCGGAGTGCAAGCGCTTGCGGTTGTAGACCTTCTCCAGGAATCGGCGAATCCCGTCGTAGGCGTCGGCTAGATCTCGGTATTCGGTGCGGTAGACTTCCTCGTCTGGAGGGTCTTGAGGAAGCTTTCCGATTGAGCGTTGTCCCAAGGATTCGCTTTGCGGCTCATGCTGACCAGGATGCCGTATTGTTTCAGCTCCTCGGTGTAGTCCTTAGAGGCGTACTGTACGCCCCGGTCGGAATGGTGTACCAGCCCTGGCTGGACTTGGCGACGCAGCAGCGCCATGTGCAGTGCCGAGAGCGTCAACCGGTCTTCCAGCGTGCGGTCCAGCGCCCATCCGATCACCCGCCGCGAAAAAGCATCCAGGATCACCGCCAGGTACACAAATTCCTCTTGCAGCCGGATGTAGGTGATGTCGGCCACCCAGAGCTGGTTGATGCCCGTTACCACCAGATCTTTCGCCAGGTTGGGGTACACTTTCAGCCCATGCCTGGAATCGGTGGTAACGACGAACTTCCGCTGTCGCAGGCAGAGCAGGTTGTCTTCCTGCAAGATCCGATACACTCGTTTGGGGTTTACCTCCCAGCCCCGCCTTCTCAGCTCGGCGGTGATGCGAGGCCGCCCGTAGCTGGGAAACTCCAGTGCGATCCGCTGAATGGCGTCCCGTAGCTCCATGTCCCCATCCACGGTGGGTCTGTCCGGCTCGAAGCGGTAAAAGCTGGACCGGCTGACCCCGCCCAACTCCGCCATCCTCTCTACGGTCATCTGGCCACCCGTTTCGGCCTGTTCCTGAATCTGCCGCCAGACAGCCGCTTTCCAGTCAATGCCTGCAGCATCCGCTGCTCCTCGATGCGTTGCAAGCACCTTTTTTAAAAATCGATCTCCAAAGCCTGCTGCCCCACCTTGCGCTCCAGCTCCGCCACCCGGCTCTGTTCCCAGCGCCGCTTACCCAAGCCCGGAAAGCTGCTCCCCGGCCCCTGCCGAAACTCCCGCCGCCAGCGGTGCAGCACATTGGGGTTCACTTCGAACGCCCGCGCCGCTTCGGCTACCGACGCTCCGCTCTCCAACCGCTGGATCGCTGCCACTTTGAACTCTTGGGTGAACTTGTGTAGACACCAACACAATCAAGCGGATTTTACGATAGCAGTGCGCAACCCACGCAACAGCCGGTCACCGCTCAATCCTTGCGGTTTCAGCCTCGGGCCGCAGATTTCCGGGGCTGGCATCACAAACGCGGCTAGAGCTACTCGGCGTAATCCGGATGACCAGCAGAGCAGCAGCCTAAGGCATCGGAAGCCCCCGACGGTGGGAAATTCCAATTGGCGGGCACTGGACGAACGTGCGGGTCGCAGTCCGCCCCTGCCGCACCCCTCGGCCACCTGCCGGATTATGCCGAGTTAGGAGTGCTCGGCACGTCGGCCATCTGCTGGGAAGAGGGAATCACTCGGGATAATCCGGAACTCGGCATAACAGAAACGAAATCGAAAAGGAGAAAGCTGACCAAAGCCGACAACCGGGTGCTCCCCAAAGCCTACTGGGCCGCCCTCTCGGGGGCGGCCTCAAGGCCGGCATCGTCCACGGCGCCACAGACGAGCTCGGGTTTCACGCCGCCGAACACCGTCATTACGTGACCGACGTGCACGCTACCGTTCTGCACCAATTGGGACTGGACCCCAAACGGCTGGAAGTGCCGGGACGGAAGCGGCTGGAGATCGACTTCGGGAAACGGATTCGCGAAATTCTCGCCTGATTCCGGAGATACGTGGAGACGAGCTCCGCGCCTCCGCAGTTTACCAGTACAGCTTCAACCCGAACTGCCCGATCCTCGGATCCTTGGCGCTGAAGACCCGGCCGCCCACCGCCGGCAGCTCGATGTTGTTGTTCGGGTTGTTGAACTGCGTGTGATTGAAGAAGTTGAAGAACTCGGCGCGGAACTGGACGAACGTCTGTTCGGTGACGTGGACGTCCTTCAGGAAGGAGACGTCCCAGTTGTTGATGCCGGGCCCGCGAAGGATGTTGCGGCCGGCGTTGCCGATGGTGTAGGGGGCCGGAACCCGGAAGTCGTTGATGTTGAAGCAGCGCTCGGGGCGGCACTCATCGACCCTGCCGGTGCCGGTGACGTCAGGCCGGCGGGCGTAAGTGAAGGCGACGTTGGCCGGGTCGCTGGCGATCGTCGGGGTGAAGGGGAAGCCGCCCTGGAAGGTGATGATGCCGGCCACCTGCCAGCCGCTGATGATCTTGTCGGCCATTCCGGTGACCCCGCCGCCGATCGGTTTGCCCTTGCCGAAGGGCAGCTCGACGCCGAAGCTGGAGATGAACCTCTGGCCGACGTCCAGGCTCGAGCGTCCTCGCATGCTTCGCAGATCAAACGGATTGTCGGCGCCCTCGCCGCCGCCCTGGTCGTTGGTTGAGCCGTCGATGGTCTTGCCCCAGAAGTAGCCGACCAGGAACGAGTAACCCTTGGAGTAACGCTTTTCGAGCTTGACTTCGAGGGCGTTGTAGTTGGAATTCTCGCGGTTGTCGTAGAAGGAGCCAGTGCCGAACTGGGGGCGCGGGCGCCGCTCTTGAAAGGGCCGCAGGTCGGTGCTGGAAACGCGCGGGAGGTTCTCGGGCAGGGTGCGCTCCAGGTGCGTGCCCTTGTTGCCCACGTAGGCCACCTCGAGCGAGAGGTCCTTCACCAGCTCGCGCTGCACGGCCAGGTTCCACTGCTGCAGCAGCGGCGTGGGGAAGTGCGGGTTGACGCCAAAGGTGAGTGGTGTGGTGAAGTTGGCGTTGACGCTGAACGGCTCGAAAAAGTTCTGCACCTGCAGCGTGGGCCGCCCGCCGACGACGGGCTGCTGCTTGGACTCATCGACGATGAACGGCACGTTGATGATGGGGGCGCTGACGATGTTGTTGCCGCTTTGCAGCAAATAGAAGACGCCGCCGCCGGCGCGAACGACCGTCTTGTTGTTGCCGAAAGGACGCCAGGCAATGCCGATGCGCGGCGCCCAGTCGTTGTAGTCGTTGAACAGCAGCTTGTTGGGCAGGCCGAACTTCTCGGGCGGGGAGTCGATCAGGCTCTGGAACCGGGGATAGGCGAACTTGGCGACCTGCTGGGTGACGAGGTTGATCTGGCCCTTGAAGGTCGAGACGATCCAGCGGCCCGTGTCGAAGTCGAATTTGGCGGTTTGACCTTCTTTGCCGGTGGGCTGGATGTTGAGCTCGTAGCGCAGCCCGATGTTCAGCGTCAGGTTGTTCGAAACCTTCCAGTCGTCCTGGATATAGAAGTGGTAGCGGCTCTCGTAGAGACCGAAGTGGTTGCGCGGAAAGGCGCGGGCGCCGCTCGTCGGGAACCCCGTCAGAAAATCGGCGTACGCCAAGCCGGTGTAGTTCGGACTGAAGGAAAAACTGCCGCGGGAGGTGGCGGAGTTGGTGGAGCTGAGCTCATACTTACGCAGGTCGGCGCCCACCCGAATCGTGTGCGCCCCGCGAATGATCGAGACGTTGTCGATAATTTCGTACAGGTTGGTCGGATTGACGATCGGCTGGAAGGCGTTGCCGGCGACGCCGTTAAAACCGGTGATCGACAACTGCGGGAACCCCGGGAAGTTCAGGCTGGTTTCCTCATAGCCGCGGATGCCGGCTTGCGCCGTGTAGTTCGTGCCCAGGCCCTGGTTCAGGTTGGCATTGTGCCACCGCGTGTAGCCCAGGCGCAGCTCGTTGATCAGGGTAGGCGAGAAAATGTGCGTCTCCTGCAGGGCCACGTTCTGGTTCCGGTTGCGGTTGCTGAAGCCGCCGTTTTGCGGATACTGGCCTGGGTTGAACGCCTCGCGATGCGCAATGGTGTAGCGAACGAACAGGTTGTCCTTCTCGCCGAGCTTCTGGTCGTAGCGGGCGTTGCCCTGGTCGCGCGTGTCGCGAAATGCGGCGGCATAGGAGAAAGTTCCGGCCGGGGTGTTTGGCTCGGGTATGAACTGATGGAAGAAGCTGGTGGACGGGTTGATACGGCCGGCCGGGACCTGGTTGCCCGGGAACGCCGTGCCGGTGAGCGGGTCGCGAACGACCGTCGAAACGGCGGAGAAATCCCCGCGCCGGAAAGCGGCGTTGGGAACCACGGGATTGAACGCCAGGCCGCGACGCACGCGCAGGCCCTCGTAGTTAAGGAAGAAGAAGCTGCGGTCTTTGCCGTTGTAACCGGGCAACAGGACGGGACCGCCGGCTGCCACGCCGAACTGGTTCTGCCGGTAGGCGCCTTTCCTGGGAATGAAGAAGTTGCGGGCGTCGAGCTTGTCGTTGCGGATGAACTCGTACACCACGCCGTGGAACTCGTTGGTGCCGCCCTTGATGGTGGCGTTGACGATGGCGTTGCCGCGGCCGTACTCGGCCGAGAAGGAGTTGGCCTGGACCTTGAACTCCTGAATCGCATCGACGGAAGGCAGCACCGCAACGCCGTCAAAAAGCTGCTCGTTGGTCGAGATGCCGTCCAGCAGGAACTCCGTCTTGCTGGAGCGCCCGCCGCTGACGGTAACCATGGGAGAGCCGAACCCAGAAGTGGTGATGATGGCGTTCGGGATCAGGCTGGCGAGCTGGACGAAGTTACGGCCGTTCAGAGGCAGGTCCACGATTCTCTTGTTGCCGATGACCTGACCAACGGCCCCGCTTTCCGTCTGGGTGATGGGCGCCTCCTCGGTCACCGTGATTCGCTCGGTGGTGCTGCCGACGTTCAGGGTCACGTCAAAGCGGGCGCGCTGATCGACCTGCAGAGTGATCCCGCCGACCTCGTGGGTTTGGAAGCCATCTTTGGAGATGGTCAGGGTGTAGGATCCGGTGATCGGCAGCAGCGGCAGCTCGAAGTCACCCGTTTCCGTGGTTATGGTCGTGCGGACCTGGCCGGTGTCAACGTTTTTGGTGGTGACGCCGGCGCCCGGAATGGTGGCGCCTGTGGCGTCACGGACCCTGCCTACGATCGTCGCGGTCGGCTGGGCGAGACAGGTCCCCGCAAAAGCCAGGACAAACAAAGAAACCACTCTCCAATAGCGGAACATGAGCACCTCCCCCTTGCGCGTTCAAGTGGTTGCTGCAAACATAATAGGTGCTTCCGACCGGGGGTGTCAAGGTGCCCGTCATTTACGATCCCGCGCAAATTGATTTTTCCAGGCCCGGCAAGCACCATTACCAGGTCGCCTTCCACCTGGACTCGACCTGGGGTTACTCGCTGGTGCCGCTAACGGTAATCAACGGGCAGCGGCCGGGCAACGC
>JACQDD010000276.1 GCA_016201265.1 Terriglobales bacterium
GGAACAGGTCCCGGCTGAACTGGTCTCCCTTCCGGAGTCGGCGTGGCCCTATGGCCGCGTCGTGCTCGTCACCCAGGCAAAGCCAGCCGACAATTCCGAGCAGGCGAAAGTCCGGCTCCGCGAAAACCGCGGCTTGCTGATGGGAACTCTGAAAGATTTGCAAGTTCAAGTCCGCGAAGCTCCATGAGCCCAGCGCCTGAAGCCCAAAGCCCGAAGCAATGAAGATATGCGCTACCGTCGCCGAGACCCGCGCCGCCTGCCGCCGGGCACACACTAACAGTAAACGCCTTGGTCTGGTCCCCACTATGGGCGCCCTGCACGAAGGCCATCTCTCGCTGGTTCGTGCCGCCAAGGCGCAGTGCGACGCCGTTGCCGTCTCCATCTTCGTAAACCCCACCCAATTCGGCCCCTCCGAAGACCTGGCCAAGTATCCCAGGCAGTTCGAACGCGACTGCGAGCTTCTGAAGAAAGAAGGCGTTGCCATCTTGTTTGCGCCTTCTGCCGAAGAGATGTATCCCAAGGGCGAAGTCACCTGGGTCATTGTCGAAGGCCTGAGCGAAAGGCTCGACGGCCGCTCCCGTCCCGGCCACTTTCGTGGCGTGACCACCGTCGTCTCCAAGCTCTTTCACATCGTCGAGCCCGACGCCGCCTTCTTCGGACAAAAAGACGCCGCCCAGTCCGCCCTGATCCGCCGCATGGTGCGCGACCTGAATCTTCCGGTGGAGATTGTGATCTGCCCGATCGTCCGCGAGCCCGACGGCCTGGCCATGAGCTCGCGCAACGCCTATCTGAGTCCCGGCGAACGTCTTCGAGCGCTTGCGCTTCAACGTTCGTTACGGCGCGTGGAAGAAGAGTTTCGTGCCGGAGAGAAAAGCGTCAGCAGCCTGATCGCCGCTGCCAGCGAAGTCTTTGCTGAGGAGCCGCAGGTTCGGCTGGACTACTTTGAGATCGTCCATCCCGACACGCTCGATCCCGTCGAACAGGTCTCGCAACCAACGCTGGTCGCAGTGGCCGCCTACGTTGGATGCACGCGACTGATCGATAACATCGTCCTGAGTTTTTGACCGCAAGAGTCTTCAACCACAGTTGGGCATGGGATGAGATCCCACTCAGGAAACATGAAAATTGGGGATAGGGCGCAGAGAAACCCTTAACCGCAAAGCGCGCAAAGGTTCGCTAAGGACGCGAAGAAAGGCTTGAACCACGGAGGACACAGGGGATCACGGGGAGAATCGAGAGAATCCTTCTGGGATCAAATTCCAGTATTGTCAGGGCAGGGAACACAGGAGATCACAGAGGAGGGCACGAGCCCCCGTGCCCTCTGTGGTAAAAGGTTTTCGCGACGAGTCACCGGCCACTCCCGCCGGCAACTACTGTTTCTTCACCGTTGGGTACTGAATTCCCAACTGCTCCAGGTACGTCTTGTATTTCGCGGGATCGTAGTAGTACTTCCGCATTTCGGGACGGAACCTCTCCATTTTCTCTTTGTTCATGTCGATGGCCGGCTGATCGTCCGGTGCGATCAGCGGCGTGTACTTCATGTCTTTCGTCTGCACGTCCTTGAAGTAGGTCCACGCTTTTTCCAGCGTGTCGGGCGAGAGCAGCAAGTCGAGAGCGGTAAGCGCCTGCACCTTGGCTCCGGCCGTCGATCCCTTGTGCGCGATTGGAGTTGCCATGGCGACCGCATCGGTCCAGTTGTGGCCCGGCAGATACGGGATATTCGCCGGATACTTCAGATACACCATCGGCACCACCCACGTGATGTCGCCCACATCGTCCGATCCACCCTCCGCTGTTTCCGGCGAGGGCGGTGTCAGCTCTTCGACTTTTTCTTTCAGTCCTTCCTTTTTCTCTCCCCAATCTTTCTGGAGAGCCTTGGCTAGAATCTGGTCGGCTTCATCCCACTTGGGCATGCCGACGGCCTCGATGTTCTTCTGCTCCGCCTCGGCAATCACCTTGTTGAAGTGCGGCGGCCAGGCCGACCCCACCAGCTTTTTCGTAAACGTTGTGCCCGTCATCATGGCGGCCGCCTTGGCCATGGTGTCGCCCAGTTCGTACGACTGGAGAATGTGCGGATAGTCCAGCTCGCGGAAGTAGTACCAGACGCCGGCTTCCGATGGCACCACGTTGGGCTGGTCGCCGCCGTTGATGATCACGTAGTGCGAACGCTGTTGCAGCCGGAGATGCTCGCGGCGGAAGTTCCAGCCCGTGTCCATCAGTTCGACCGCGTCCAGCGCGCTCCGCCCCTCCCAGGGGGAGCTCGCCGCGTGGGCCGCCTTGCCGTGAAAGAAATACTGGACGGAAACCAGCCCCTGGGGCGCAAACGTCTGCCCGTAGCCGGTGCCGAACTCCCCGCTCACGTGTACTCCCAGCACCGCGTCCACGTCCTTGAACAAGCCCGCGCGGACCAGGAAAGCCTTGGTCGCCAGAAGTTCTTCCGCGACGCCCGGCAGGATCTTGAGCGTGCCGGGGATCTTGTGCTCCTGCATCAGGTCTTTCAGGACCAGCGCCGCCGCGACGTTCACGGCCATGCCGGAGTTGTGGCCCTCGCCGTGTCCGGGCGCGCCCTCGACGATGGGATCGTGATACGCCACGCCCGGCTTCTGCGACGCTCGCGGAATGCAATCCAGGTCGGTGATGAACCCGATCACGGGCTTGCCCGATCCATAGGTCGCGACCCATGCAGTTGGAATGCCGGCCACTCCGCGCTCCACCTTAAAGCCGTTTTTCTCCAGGATGCCGGTGACGTACTTCGAGGTTTCAAATTCCTGGAAGCCCAGTTCGGCATAGCTGAAAATCTGGTCCACCATCTGCTGGACGAGCTGTTGGCGCGCGTCAACTTTTTCGGACGCTTCCTTTTTCATCGCCGCCAGGTTGGCCTGGCCTGATGCCATCAGCGAAACGGTAAACAGCAAAACGAGCACATGGCAGCCATGACGCATAGATGAGCTCTCCCTGTTCCTCGCGCAAAATAGATAAAGTGCGTGGACGCGTTCGGAGAGTGTACAGCAGACCGCGAGCGAGTCAAAGTTTGAGACCGGAGACGAAGGGATTGCCGGCAACCACATAGACGAACCGTTTGGATTGGGAGTACAAGGGGATAATGCGGATATTGTCGCCATCGCGGTCGTTAGTCGTTGCGGTGGTAGTACTGTCGATTGTGGTGCCAGCACGCCCTTGTAGTTGGGCAGAGGGTTACTTCTATCAGGTCACGCGACTGCGGGGGAGCGTCGTCGGGGCGAGATTAGGCCCCCTCCAGTACGCCCGTTGGTTTAGACAATCGTTTGTGAGACGCAAGGCGAAGTTGACCCTGTACGAGTACCGTCGGCCAATACACGCTCGGGCCGACATGCCCCTGGTGAAAGCCACAGAAACCGACAGCCACGGCCATTTCGATTTTGGCGTTCTAGAAACAGGGCACTACACACTGATCGTCGACGACGAGGGCTGGGGACATTCCAACTGGTTCGACGTGGAAATCGAAAGCCTGACCCAGAAAACCGTTTCTGTGACCATCGACATATCCCCCCACTTCCCTGATTGCAAAGGTGGTCACGAGTTCATAGTGAATACCAAGTAGCAGAAGCCCATCCAAGAACCAAGCGCTACCGCCTCCGCCCGGAGACGAAGGGATTTCCTGAGATGAAGTAGCGCAACCGCTGCTCTGCTGATTTGGTAATGCCAATTCGTGGCGTGACGGCCACGCGGCGCGCGCGATAGCCGTCGTCAACAAGTTGCAGGTCGGATTTCGCGCTCACCAGATTCTTCCGATTGTCGCGTTCACGCGTGATGCCGAGCGCTTCCGACATTCGGCCGGGGCCGGAAGAAATCTTTCTGAGGTCGCTGTCTCTGCGCACTTCGATGCCCCGCGCCCTGGCCATCTCTTCGATGCCCGCCACCGGTTCCAGCGCGCGAAACAGGACGCATCCCGGCACGCCAGCGGGCAGGCAGGAAACATTCAGACAAAAATGATTGCCGTAGATGAAATAAACATAGGCGTGGCCGGGCGGCCCAAACAGGACGGAGTTTCGCGCCGTCTTGCCCGCGGCCGCATGGGCGGCGGCGTCTCCTGCGCCGAGATACGCTTCGGTCTCGACCACGCGCCCCGCCAAGATTCCCCGCGGCGTTTTTCGGATAAGCAATTTTCCCAGCAGGGCCCGCGCGACGCGGCGCGGGTCGCGATCGAAAAACTCCGGTTTCAGCAGCCCAACTGGTCTCCGGTCCATGTACTCCTGAGATACAAATGCTGAATGCGGATGTTCTAGAATTGTAGGATCAAATCAGGCTTTCCAACTGCTCGGAGTGCAAGAACTACAAAAGCCTGGAAATCGAGGAGGCGTGTCATGCTGCGCAAGATTCTATCCATCGCTACTATTTTCCTGGTGACGGCGCTCGCCGTGGCCCAGACCATTCCCGCCGGAACGCCCGTCACGGTTCGCATTGGCTCGGAAATCAGTTCCGGCTCAGCGAAGGTGGGCGACACGTTTGCCGGTACGCTGGCGAAGAACCTCGTTGTTGGCGGAAAGAAGCTTGCCGCCGCGGGCAGTCCGGTGCGCGGCAAGGTGACCCTAGCCAAGTCCAGCGGACGCCTGCACGCTCCCGGCCAGTTGTCGATCCGCCTCACTTCCGTTCAGGTGAACGGCAAGATGGTCTCGGTCAGCAGCAGCCCGTTTCACATCGAGGGTAAGAGCCACACCAAGAGCAACGTAACCAAGATCGGCGGTGGCGCGGCTGCGGGCGCAATCATCGGCGCAATTGCCGGCGGAGGCAAAGGCGCGGCCATTGGAACCCTGGCAGGAGGCGCCGCCGGAACGGGTGTAGCCGCCGCGACCGGCAAAGAGGAAGCGGTGATTCCGGCCGAACATGCCGTCACCTTCACGGTCAGCAGCGTGGCGAAAGCCCACTGATATCTCGCGAAATCTGCGTGCTGTCATCCTGAACGAATCGAAGGATCTGTGCACTGCCAACGCAAATGCACAGGTCCTTCGTGGCCTGAAGGCCACTCAGGATGACAATGTGTGGGTGTATCCTCAGGCGGCACTTTTCAGCCACGCCAGCACTTCCTCCGCGTGCCCGTCCGCCTTCACGTTGTTGAAGATGTGCTGGATCTTTCCTTCCGGACCGATCACGAACGTGGTCCGCGCGATCCCCTTCACCAGCTTCCCGTACATGTTCTTGTCTTTGATGACGCCGAAGGCCTGACAGATCTTCTTGTGCGTATCGGCGAGCAGCGTGTAGGGCAGGTCGTACTTGTCCTGAAATTTCTTCTGTTTCTCCGAAGAATCGGCCGAGATGCCGAGCACGACCGCTCCTGTCTTCTGAATCTGCTTGTATGCGTCGCGGAACCCGCACGCTTCTTTGGTTCAGCCGGGAGTGTCCGCCTTAGGGTAGAAAAACAGAACCACGGTTTTGCCGCGGAAATCCTTCAAGGCAACTTCTTGCCCGTTCTCATCCGTCGTACTGAAGTCGGGGGCCTTATCATTGACTTGCATGGGAACCTCTCCTCGCCGTTCATGGTTATATCGCAACGCGCTGCTGGCCGTCACGCTGCTCTCCTGCATTCAGATGGCGGCCCAAGGCACGATCACGCAGTATGGCCGCAAGTCGTCCGTTTCCAAAGGACCGCGCGCTCTCGGCCTGATCCAGCTTTTCCCCAACGGCAAAGCGCGCCTGATCCCCGTCGCCATCACCGTGGACGGCAAGTTTTTCGACGCTGCCTCCTACAAAGGCACCCCAGTTCCCATGGCGCTCGATTTCGGCGTTGTCTACGAGGGGTTCCGCACCGGCGTTTCGCAGGGCCTCTTCACCATCACGCAGCCCGGGCGAGCCGGCCATCTCTGGCTGGCTGAGGGCGCCTGGCTTCCCGCGGGTACCAAGCCGGCGCAGAAAGGCATGAAGTACGAGACTCCCAAAATCGAAGACAAGGACGCGCCGCCCCGCCTGCATCGCGCTGACACCAATCCCGCCGGCACGCCCGCGGAGAAAGCCCCCGCCCCGCCGCCCCCAGCGCCCAAGCCGCAGGAAACAGCGAAAGTCATGGCTCCTCCTCCGCCGATCGAAGATGCCAACCGGCCCATTCTGCGGCGCAGCAAGCCCGACCCCTCGGTGCGCCGCGAATTGGTCAAGAACTTCGACGAAGAAGTAACGCCCCCCCCAAAGTCCGCCAAGGACAGCACGAACTCGGTTCAGATCATTCCCGCGATTTCCGATGCCGGCGGCCCCGATCCCCGTCCTTACACCTTCGATCTTAGGCCGGGAGAAGAAGCCACCTATCGCGCGAAAATGCTGGAGCTAGCCTCCGCCCAACTGCGTGCCAAAGCGGGCTCCGCGGCCAAGGAAGCCGCCCCGGTCCGCGCCGCCCGAAAAGCTCCGGGCGCTGCCAAGGCGGCTCCCACGGCTTTCGAGGACGTTCATCTGCGCATCTTTGACCTCTCCAACTCCAACGAGCCGATCCTGGTGCTGTCGGCCAAGATGCGCCCATCCCCCGCCACTGCCCACCCGGGCGCAGGCGAAGAGATCACTCTGGTTGCCCGCACCAATCTCGAAGGCGAACTGCGCCGGCTATTCTTCTCCCGCACCGATCCGCAACATCTTGAAATCACTCCGCGAATGGAGTTGATCGACGCGGTTGACGCCGACGGCGACGGCCGCGGCGAACTGCTCTTCCGCCGCACCTCCGACGCGGGCAGCTCCTACGCCATCTACCGCGTCACCGCCGATCAGCTCTGGCCACTGTACGAGGGAACGCCGTAGAGGTAGCAGGTCGCAGGTGGCAGGTCTCAGGAAAACCAACGGCTCACCCGCACCGAAGAAAATCGGAGTGCCACAAGGCAAGCCCGGAACCTAACATCTGCGAGCTGCCCCCTGACACCTGCCCTCTTTCCATTTACAATTTCCTCTTCTCAGGGGTGAGAACCATGCGCACCACGTCTCGTATTGCAGTGCTCGCGTGTCTTTCGGCGGGCTTGTGCTTCAGCCAGGACCAGGACTTCAGCAAAGTTCAGATCAAAGTCTCCAAAGTCGCCGGCAGCGTCTACATGCTGCAAGGCGCAGGAGGCAACATCGGCGCCTCGGTCGGCGATGACGGAATCGTCGTGGTGGACGACCAGTACGCTCCGCTGGCCGACAGAATCCAGGAAGCGCTGAAGGGCATCACCGACAAGCCCGTCCGCTTCATCATCAATACGCACTATCACGAAGACCACGTCGGCGGAAACGAGTTCTTCCAGAAGCAGGCCCCGATCATCGCCCACGACAACGTACGTAAACGCTTGGAAGAAGGCGGCTCCGGCGGCAACGGCGCTTCGGTGCACTTCGACGCCAAGCCTCAGCCCAAGGGCGCGCTCCCGATCATCACCTTCGACCACGATGTCACCGTGCACCTGAACGGCGAAGATATTCGCGCGCTCCATTTTCCCGCGGGTCACACCGACGGCGACTCGGTCATCTACTTTCCCAAGTCGAACGTGGTGCACATGGGCGACGACTTCGTCACTTACGGTTTCCCGTTCATTGACGTGGACAGCGGCGGCAGCATTGACGGCATGATCAGCGGCGTCGAGGGCGCCATCGCCCAGCTTCCTGCCGACGTCAAGATCATCCCTGGCCACGGTCCGGTTTCGAACCTGGATGACGTCCGCGCCTTCGTCAAGATGCTGAAAGACACCCGCGCCGTCGTCGTGGCCGCCCTCAAGAAAAAAATGACCCTGGCGCAAATGAAGGAGAAGAAGATTCTCGATCCTTGGAAGAAATACTCCGGGGATTTCATCTCTGAAGACGCATTCGTTGAGACGTTGTACAACTCGCTAACCGGCCAGAAAAACGGCAAGTTCATCAAGCACAATTAGACTGCGTAGGCCCATGAAAACTCTTCTCCTCGCGCTGATTCTTTCCGTTTCTCTGTTCTCCTTCGCCGCCGACGCCAAATCCGTCTCCTACAAATCCGGCGACGACACCGTCACCGGCATGCTCTACACACCCGCCGGCAAAGGCCCCTTTCCCGCCCTCATCGTGATCCACGAATGGTGGGGACTGAATGATTGGGTGAAGGAGCAGGCCTCCAAATTCGCCGACCAGGGTTATGTTGCCCTCGCGGTGGACCTCTATCGCGGCAAAGTCGCCACCACGCCCGATCTCGCGCACGAACTGATGCGTGGCGTTCCCGAGGATCGCGCTGCCCGCGACCTGCGCGCCGCCTTCGACTTCCTCGCCGCGCAACCGAACGTGAAGAAGGACCGTATCGGCTCGATCGGCTGGTGCATGGGTGGCGGATACTCCCTCGATGTCGCGCTGCTCGAACCGACGCTGGCGGCAGCAGTCATCAACTACGGCCACCTCGCCAGCGACCCTGCCGAATTGAAAAAAATCAACGCTCCCATCCTGGGAATTTTCGGCGGACAGGATCGCGGCATCACGGTTGACGATGTGAAAAAGTTTGGCCAGTCCCTCGACCAGCTCGGCAAGAGAGGAGAGATCAAGATTTATCCCGACGCCGGCCACGCCTTCGAAAATCCCAACAACAAGCAGGGGTACCGCGCAGATGACGCGTCGGACGCCTGGAAGCGCACGCTTGACTTTCTGGCCGGCACGTTGAAAAAGTGACCGGTGACCGCTTTTCGCCCTAGCGCAACTCTCCGAGGAACGCAAGCCCTTCAGGACAGACGGATTTTCGATACAAGGAATTTCCACTTGCCAGACGCTACTACTCTGTTTACTATGCAGCCATCTTATGCGTGACTAAGTCAGTCGCGTGCCTATGAACATCGGCGAAACCATCCGCAATTACCGGCTCCAGAAAGGCATGTCGCAGGGCGACATCGAGAAGCGCACCGGACTTTTGCGCTGCTATCTGTCGCGGGTGGAGAACGGGCACACCATTCCGTCGCTCGACACGCTGGCCAAAATCGCCGGCGCCATGGACCTGCCCTTGTCGCAGTTCTTCGCCGAGGGCCACTCCAACGGCCACAAAGGCCTGCCCCAGCTTTCCGACGATGAAGTCCGCTTCCTCAGTCAGATCCGCCGCTACGCCGTCAGCCTGAACGACAGCGACCGCAAGCTGGTCCTCGCCATGATCAAGAAGATGGCGTCCAGTTCCTCGAAATAAAATCAGGCTCTAGGCTTCAGGCTTTTAGGAGCCTAAAGCCCAAAGCCTAGAGCCCATAGCCTGATTTGAGTACTTTCGTACCATCCCCCACCTGTCCCCCGGGAACCTCGCCGCGCCTCCCTTTCCGGGCTAATCTGTGCACGAGACTTTCTGTGACCATCGACGAAGAACTGAATCACCTCGATCAACAGCTACGACGCCTGAAGATCGAGTACGAGATTTTCTTCAGCAATCCGACCAAGCGGCCTCCCACCGATGTCGAGTGGAAGGTGACGAGCTTGATTCGAAAGTTCAGCGACGGCACCCGCATGAGCTTTTCCCAACGTTTCCGCTACAACGAAATGGCGCAACGCTACGCTATCCATAGCGATCTCTGGCGCAAGAAAATGCGTATCCGGGAAGAAGGCTACCGCCGTCCGCAGGACGCGATCCTCTCCGTCCAGGGCGTGCGTCCCACCGAGGAGCACGAGTCCAAGCATCATCCGGTATACGGTGTCGGCCACAACCACGCGGCCGCGGTCGAAGGCCAGCCTTTCATTGTGCAATGCTCTGACGCCAAGTCCGAGCGTGACAAAGTAGAGTCCCTCTACAAGGCACTCACCGAAGCCAAGCAGAAGTCGGGAGAAAAGGTCTCCGGCAGCCTCGATTCCTTCGCCGCCTTCGTCCAGAAAAAGACCGCCGAAATCCGCAAGCAGCACAAATGCGAGACCGTCGTGTACTCGGTCGAGACTCAGGGCGGCCAGGTCAAACTCAAGGCCAAAGCGAAAACCTAAGAAGGCAGTTCTAGTTGCCAGTATTCCTCACGAGTTCCAGGTTTCACTCCCGTTATTTGAAGTTTCGTGAACGCCCGATCCAGAACCAGCCTTCGCCGCAATTGAGAACTTGGTGCTTGGTGCTGGCAACCGGCAACTGAGTACTGGCAACTGCTGCTAAAATTCCCCTTCACTCCTCATCTCCCGAGGCCCTCATGTCCAAAATTCAGCGCGCCATCCTCAGCGTCACCGACAAATCCGGGCTGGTAGACTTCGCCCGCAAACTGGCCGGCATGGGCGTGGAGCTTGTTTCCACCGGCGGCACCGCGAAGCTGCTGCGCGACTCCGGCATCGCTGTGAAAGACATCTCCGAACTCACCGGCTTCCCCGAGATGCTCGACGGCCGCGTGAAGACCCTGCACCCCAAAGTTCACGGCGGCATCCTGCATCGCCGCGATGACGCTGCCCATCGCTCCGCCGTTGCCGAACACGGCATTCCCGCCATCGACATGGTCGTCGTCAATCTGTACGCCTTCGAAAAGACCGCCGCCAAGCCCGGAGTTCATTTCGAGGAATTGATCGAAAACATCGATATCGGCGGACCTTCCATGATCCGCTCCGCCGCCAAGAATTTCCAGGACGTCGCCGTCGTAACCTCGCCCTCGGATTACGACGCGATCGCCGACGAGATGGCCCGCTCCGCCGGCGCATTGTCGTCCGAGACCAAGTGGCGCCTGGCGCAGAAAGCCTTCGCCACCACCGCCGCCTACGATTCAGCGATTGCTTCTACCCTCGAACGCGTCGGCGTCAACGGCCACTTCGAATTGCGCGGTCCCGAAGGCTTTCCGCAGACTCTGCGCCTTTCTTTTCAGAAAACGATGGATCTCCGCTACGGCGAGAATCCCCACCAGAAAGCGGCCATGTACTCCGACGGCTCCAGCATGGGGGTAGCCAACGCGCGCCAGCTTCAGGGAAAGGAGCTTTCCTACAACAACATCACCGACCTGCAAGCCGCCTGGGATCTGGCGCAGGACTTCGATGAGCCCATCTGCGCCATCATCAAGCACACCAATCCCTGCGGCGCTGCCACCGGCAAGACCCTCGCCGAAGCCTACCTGCGCGCGCTGGAATGCGACCCAGTCTCGGCATTTGGCGGCGTGATCGGCGTGAACCGCCCCGTGGACGCCGCTGCCGCCGCAGAAATGGCCAAGCTCTTCCTCGAAGTCATCGCTGCCCCCGCTTTCGCCCCCGCTGCCAAAGAAGTCTTCGCCTCCAAGAAGAATCTGCGGCTCGTCGAAGTCCCCCCCGGCCAGCAAAGCTGGGTCTTGAAGAACATCTCCGGCGGCATGCTGGTGCAAGACGCCGATCTGCGCCACCTGACCGAGTCCGATCTGAAAGTAGTCACCAAGCGCCCGCCCACGCCGGAAGAGAAGCGCGCTCTGCTGTTCGCCTGGAAAGTCTGCAAGCACGTAAAATCGAACGCCGTCCTCTATGCCCGCGACGGTCAAACCGTCGGCGTCGGCGCCGGACAAATGAGCCGCGTGGATTCCTGCAAAGTCGGCGCCATGAAGGCCCAACTGCCTTTGAAGGGCACCGTGGCCGCCTCTGATGCCTTCTTCCCCTTCCCCGACGGCGTCGAGGAA
>JACQDD010000277.1 GCA_016201265.1 Terriglobales bacterium
AAGTACACGGTGATCGTCGGCGGCGACATCATCGATCCGGACGTGATCATCCGTTGATCCGGACGTGATCATCAAAGGCGGCAGATAAAGATTCGGTAAGCTGGAGCTGCCCGGTGGCCTGAAAAGATGCCGGGCCTTTGCCACGCGTGGGGAGGCGTGCGCCTCCGCTGCTACTTGCCGAGAAGTTTTTGGAAGGCGGCTTCGTCCAGGATGGCGATGCCCAGGGATTTGGCTTTGTCGTACTTCGAGCCGGGCTCGACGCCGACCACGACGTAGTCTGTTTTCTTGCTCACCGAAGACGTCACTTTGCCGCCGTGGCTGGCGACGAGTTCCCCCGCTTGTTCGCGCGAGTAGTTGCTGAGTTCGCCGGTGAAGACGAAAGTCTTCCCCGCCAGGCGCGTGTCCTTCGGCGCCTTGCGCTCTTCCTTCACATTGAGTCCGGTCTCCACCAGCCGCTTCACCAGCTTCTTGTTAGCCGCTTCGGAAAAGAACTCCACGATGCTGGCGGCGACCTTCGGGCCGACTTCGGCAACTTCGATGAGCTGTTCTTCGGTGGCGTCTTTCAGCGCGTCGAGCGAGCCAAAGTGCTCGGCCAGAAGCTGCCCGGTGCGCTCGCCGACGAAGCGGATGCCCAGCGCATAAATGAGTCGGGAGAGGCTTAGCTTCTTGCTGGCTTCAATCTCGTCCAATAAATTTTGCGCGGATTTCTCCGCCATGCGCTCCAGCGCGGCCAGCGGCTCGAGCTTCAGGTGATACAGGTCGGCCACGTCTTTCACCATGCCACTGTCCACAAGCTGGTCCACGATTTTTTCGCCCAGGCCGTCGATATTCATGGCGTGGCGACCGGCAAAGTGGAGGAGCGATTCTTTGCGCTTGGCAGGGCACGCGGCGTTCACGCAGCGGTAGGCGACCTCGTCCTCGGCCTTGTGGATGCGGCTGCCGCACTCCGGACACTTTTCCGGAATTTCAAATTTGCGGCGGCTCTTCCCTTCCTTCACCACTTTCACAACGTGCGGGATCACTTCGCCGGCACGCTCGATCAGCACGGTGTCGCCAATCTGCACGCCCAAGCGCTCGACCTCGTCCATGTTGTGCAGCGTTGAGCGGCTGACGGTGACGCCGCCAACCTGCACCGGCTCGAGCACGGCCACCGGCGTGAGCGCGCCCGTGCGGCCCACCTGCACAATGATGTCGTTGACCAATGTGGTTTCCTGCCGCGCGGGATATTTGTAAGCGATGGCCCAGCGCGGGGCCTTGGCGGTCTTGCCCAACTCAACTTGGAGGGCTGTGTCGTTCACCTTGACGACAATCCCGTCAATTTCATATTTGAGTTCATCCCTTCTCTGTCCCCAATATTCGATAAAGTTCAGGACTTCTGTCAGACCGCTACAGAGTCCCCACGCCGGCTCTGTTTTCCTTTTCTTCCTGTCTGCAGCGATATTGAATCCCAGTTTTTCAAGCATTACGAGGGCGGAACTGTGCCTTGGAC
>JACQDD010000265.1 GCA_016201265.1 Terriglobales bacterium
CTGGGCGTCGAGCGCGGCAAACGGCTCGTCCATCAGCAGCACATCGGGTTCAGTCGCGAGGGCACGCGCCAACGCAACTCTCTGCCGCATGCCGCCGGAAAGCTGATGCGTGTAGCTGTCGCGAAATTTCGAAAGGTGCACTAGCCGCAAATAGTACTGAATCTTCTCCTGGCGCTCGGCTTTCGAGATGTTTTTCATCTTCATGCCGAACTCGACGTTCTGCGCCACCGTCAACCACGGAAACAACCCCAGTTCCTGGAAGATCAGGATGCGATCCGTCCCCGGCCCACTCACCGGCTTGCCGTCCACAAACACTTGCCCCGAGCTTTGCTGCTGCAGGCCGGCAATCAGGTGCAGCAGCGTGGACTTGCCACAACCAGACGGCCCCACGATGCAGACAAACTCTCCCGGCTGGACCTGCAAGCTGATGTTCTCGAGCGCAACCAAACGCCCCTTCGACGTGGTCTTGTAAGCGAGCGAGATGCCATCCAGCGAAACCTTCGAAACAACCGCCGCCACCTCCGGCCGCACCGGAAGTACGATCACCGCAGATGCCGGTTTACCTCGCAGCACGCTGCCGCGCTGGATTCCCCGGTGATCCGATGGAACCGGATAGGCGTTCTGAGGACTCGTGCTCATTGGATCGCCTTCTTTCCCTTTTCCGCGAGAACCTGGTTCAACAGCGAGAGATCGTAGAGGCTGGAAAGGTCCGGCATCGTGCGGCCCAGGAACCCCGCGTCAAATGCCGACTTCGCCGCCGTCATCAGCGATGACCGCAGCGGATCGTACGTCGGCTGTAGTCGCCCGAAGGCCTCTTCCAGAAGCGCGTCGGGAAGCGCTTTCCCGGTTTCTTTCTGGATCTGCTGGTTGAGCAGTTTCTTTGCGTCTGGCAGATGGCCGTTGATCCACTCCGTCAGTTCCACATGCGCCCGGATCCAGTCCTTCACCAGGTCCGGATGCTCCTTCAGGAACTGCGTGCGCACGATGAGGTGGGCAGTGACAAATTGTCCGCCCGGCCAAAGGTCGCGCTCGTCCAGGAACAGCCGCCCGTTGCCTTCCCGGATCAGGCGCGTTGCCCACGGCTCTGGAGCCCATGCCCCGTCCAGTTCTTTCTTCATGAAGAGTGTGAGCTGATCCGGATTCGCCAGCGGGATCACCTGCACGTCACCGCCTTTGTCGGTGGACTTCATGCCGTGCGCGATGAGCCACGCCCGCAGCGCGACGTCCTGTGTGTTGCCCATCTGCGGCGACGCCACTTTCTTGCCATGGAAATCTTCTGCTTTCCGAATCCCGGAATCGTTGCGCACCACCAGTGCCGCTCCGCCACTGGTCGCGCCCGCCACGATGCGTAGCGCCTCTCCGTTGGAACGCACGTAACCGGAAATCGCCGGATTCGGGCCGATGTACGTCATGTCAATCGCTCCGGCAAACAGTGCCTCAATCGCCGATGGCCCTGCGTTAAAACTTTTCCAGTCAATCTGCACCTTGGGCCCCATGGCTCTTTCAAACCATCCGTTCGACTTCCCGACCATGGCCTGGGAATGAGTGATGTTGGGAAACGCGCCCACGTGGATAACCGTCTCTGCCGGCGCAAGAATTCCGGCAAACAGGAAGAAGACTGCGGTAATGAAGCCCCGCTTAGTCATGGCCCTCTTTCCCGCCCGCGTGCACCACCATGGGCAGCACACTGGTCTCACTCTTTTTCTTCTTGCCGCCCCGCCGCCGCGAACCGGCTGGCCCTCTGTCCATCAGGTCGGCCAGCGTCGTGTTTTCCAGAATCTTCGCCGCCGCGTCCCGCACATCCAGAAACACCTGGAAGAGAGCCCGGTGGTCCGCATCCCGATCGATCAGGCTGCGCAATTGATCGGCGTCCCCGAAGGGCGCCAGCGGCCCGTCAATCAGCCGGATAATTTCGCTCAGCCGGATCTCCTCCGGCGCCCGGCGCAACTGGTATCCGCCTTTGGCCCCGCGCACGCTTTCCACGATGCGCGCGTTCTTCAGTTCCAGAAGAATCAGCTCCAGGAATTTTTCCGGCAGGTCTTCTTCATAAGCGATGTCCCGTATGCGGATCGCTCCCTGGCTATAACGGCGCGTCAACATCATCAGCGCTTGCAACGCATACAGCCCTTTTTGAGAGATCTTCATGTCGCCCCCGAACAATCCCTATCGGATTAATAGGCATTATAGGCAATGCAAGCCCAGGGCCAAAGCCGGAAGTTTCGCCAGGGAAAATCAGCCAGTAATTTCAGTGAGTTACAGCTGGTAGAACCCACCCCCGGCGGCCCTTGTGCAGGCCGTTGCACTTTCAGGACGGACGCCCTTCCTATCCGCAGACCGCTTTTCAGGGAATGAAAAGGTCAGCTCAGGCGCAGGATCTGGACCGTAATATTGTCCGGTCCGCCGCGCTCCCGAGCCAGGTCGATCAGTTTGCGTCCGGCGGCTTCGGGGCTCTTGTTCGCCGCCGCTTCCAGAATTTCCGCATCGTGCACCTGTCCCCACAGCCCGTCGCTGCACACCACCAGCACGTCCCCAGCCTGGAGAGGTTCCGGCCGTCCCGGCGAGTCCATGATCAGATCCGCGCTTGTCCCCAGCGCCGCCGTCAGAATGTTCCGCTGCGGATGCTTCTCCGCCTCTTCCCTGCTGATCACGCCGGACTCCACCAACCGTCCCACGTACGAGTGGTCGCGCGTTACCTGTGCGATCTGCCCGCCCCGGACCAGATACAGCCGCGTGTCCCCGACGTGCACATAATGCAGCGCGTCCCCGGCCACCGCAACCGCCGTGCAGGTCGTCCCCATTCCGCGCAAATGCGGATGCGCAAACCCGTACTGCCGGACGCGCTCATGGGCCGCCTGTAAAGCCTCGATCAGCGCCTCTTGCGGATCATCGCCCTCCACGTCGCGATAAAACGCGATCACCGTCTCGACCGCCAGATGGCTGGCCTCCTGGCCACCCTCGTAGCCGCCCATGCCGTCGGCCACGATCGCCAGCCGTCCCTTGCGCAGGAACTGCTGCTCGTCCTCCGGCTCCCAATATCCGAAGGAATCCTCGTTATTCTCGCGCTGGCAACCGATGTCGGACTGGCCAGAGACTTCGACTCCGGGACGCACTTTCATCTGTGGGTATGAGGTGTTTACAGGGTTCGTGGACACAAAAAGATGACCCGCTTCGGGCCATTCTTTTGATTATAACGGCGGATGGCGCGTCACTCAAACTGATCGCCCGAACCCTGGCCCCAAAACGGAAACGGGGACGGCAGCACGATGCGCCGTCCCCAAGAGAGATTGAAAGGTCAGAGACTCGCCGGAGACTACGGACCGCAGGTTCCGGTCGCGGGATCAGCTGCTGAAGCGACGGTTACGAATACTTGCTCCGAGGTCACTCCATCAAAGCTCGCCGTCACCAAGTAGTCGCCATCGATCACCCAAATCGGATCTGTGACCACTTTGTTAGGATCTGGCTGCGCATTCCGCCAAGTGCAAATGCCAGGCTGGACTGCTGTCAGCAGGCCGGTATTGCTCAGCGTCACGGTTAACGGCGGCGTGGGCAGATTCGGAGACATTACGGGGTCAGGAATTATTGAGTAGGTTGCAACATTGGTCAGGTCGTGGGTTTTCCCACTACTGTAGTTCCCCGTGACCTTCAGTTGCAGCGTACCCCCGATGCCTTTCAGGTTGTACATGGTGTTGGAATCGCCGATAGAGATCTTGATCGTCTGGAGCTTGTTGGACCCGCCGCACCCCAGAAGAGTCGTGGCCACGATCGCGCACAGCAACGCGGTAAAGAAGGTTTTGCGTATCACCGCCGGATACCTCCGAAAGAATTCTTCAGCATCGTGGCAGCAACCGTGACCTTCAGCAAGTAACCAAAGTCACTGCACTCCGAGTCGTCACCCGGCAATCCTCCGCCACCCTCGGTCGCAGCACGGCCAAAACCAGAAACGACCGCGTCCTGCGAGTACAATTGACCCCAAACTATGGCCGACAATCCTGCCACTCCACCCCCTCCCCCACCGCCCGGGCCACCTCCGCAACCGGTCGCCGATTTTCGAATTGACGACGAATTTGGCACCGCAAAACGCAATCTGCCGCCCGCAGGGATTGTGCTGATTTGCATCGCAGCCGTGGCGCTGATCCTGGGTGCGGTGGCTTATTTCAACAGACAGAAACCCCAAGGGGCGGGCGCGATCGACTTCATCTCTGCCGTCGAGGTCCCCAGCCAGAAGATGACCATGGTGGCCATCACCCTGACCCTGCACAACAGTGGAGAGAAGCCGCTTTGGATTCACACCGTGAAAGCCACCCTCACCGGCGCCAACGGAACTACGCTCAACGATCAAGCCGCTTCCGCTGTGGATTTCGACCGTTACTTCCAGGCGTTCCCGGTTCTGAAGGAAAATTCCCAGCCCCCGCTCCCGCCCGAAACCAAGTTGCTGCCGGGCACAGAACAAAAAGGCACGGTCATCGTGAGCTTTCCCGTCACCAAAGACGCCTTCGACAAGCGAAAATCCGTAGCCGTA
>JACQDD010000282.1 GCA_016201265.1 Terriglobales bacterium
GTCGTGTAGGGATGGAATCCGTAATCAATCAGACGCTTGGCGAGGTCCATCGTCTTCACGCCTTTTTTCGACTGTATCTTGTCGCTGAAGACGACTTCGTGCATCGAGGGCGTGTCGTAGGGCAGGTCGTAAACGCCTTCGAGTCCCTTGCGGATGTAGTTGGCGTTGAGCACCGCATCTTCGGTCGTCTGCCGCAGGCCGTCGGGTCCATTGGCGAAGATGTAGGCCAGCGCGCGGATAAACATCCCGAAGTTTCCGTAGAAGGCGCGCACGCGTCCCACTGACTGCGGACGGTTGTATTCAAACGCCAGCGTGCCGTCGGGCTTCGTCGTCACCACCGGCGTGGGCAGGAAGGGCTCGAGAATTTTCTTCACCGCCACCGGCCCCGACCCCGGACCGCCGCCGCCGTGCGGCGTGGAAAACGTCTTGTGCAGGTTGAGGTGCATGACGTCCACACCGAAGGCTCCCGGACGCGCTTTGCCGACGAGCGCGTTCATGTTGGCGCCGTCCATGTAGAGCAGGCCGCCCTTGGCGTGCATGAGGTCGGCAATCTTGTGGATTTCCTGCTCGAACACGCCCAGGGTGTTGGGATTGGTCACCATGAGCGCGGCGACGTCTTCATTCATCTGCGCGGCAAGAGCAGCCACGTCGACCATGCCGCGATCGTTCGACTTGAGATTCTCAACTGCATAACCGACCGTGGCCGCGGTCGCGGGATTCGTGCCGTGCGCGGAATCCGGAATCAGGATTTTCTTGCGGGCATTGCCTTTGGACTCGTGATAGGCGCGCACCAGCAGCAGTCCGGTGAATTCGCCGTGCGCCCCGGCGGCAGGCTGCAGCGTGATCGCGTCCATGCCGGTGAGTTCGATCAGGCAATCGCTCAGCGTCTTAATGATGCGTAGCGCCCCCTGCGAAATCTCCTGCGGTTGGTAAGGATGCCCGTTGGCCAGCCCCTCGACGCGCGCCACAAACTCGTTCACGCGCGGGTTGTACTTCATCGTGCACGAACCGAGCGGGAACATGCCGAGATCAATGGCGTAGTTCCAGGTCGAAAGCCGGGTGAAGTGCCGGATGATCTCGATCTCGCTCACTTCGGGCATGTTGCCCAGCTCTTTGCGCTCCGCTTTCCCCAGCAACTTCGCGGTATCAACTTCCGGGACATCGAGCGGCGGCAGCTTCCACGCGGCCTTGCCGGGCGAGGACTTCTCAAAGATCAGGCCCTCGTTCTGGCTGATGTGGCGCGTGGCTTTGCGGGTCATGTGCTTCACAGCGCCACCTCCTCGGCTTCTTTCATGCCGCGGACCGAGCGTTCGCTCTCCGCTACCAGCCCGACCGCAGTATCGATCATCGAGCGCGTGGTCAGTTCTGTGCAGCACCACAGCGCCGCGTTGCCAAGCTCGGGATAAAACTTCTTCAGCGGCAGCCCTCCGACGATCTTGTGCCCGAGCAGCCGCGAGTTGATGGCGTAGGGATCTTCGCTTGTCTCGACCACGAACTCGTTGAAGCGCGCACCGGAGAACCGGACTTGGGCATGCTTGCCGAAGTGATCGGCGGCATACGCGGTCTTGGCCAGGTTCTGCTTCGCCAGTTCTTTCAGCCCGACCTTGCCGTACACCGTCATAAAGATGTTGACCATGAGCGCGACCAGGGCCTGGTTGGTGCAGATATTCGAAGTCGCCTTCTCGCGGCGAATATGTTGCTCGCGCGTGGCCAGCGTGAGCACGAATCCGCGCTTGCCTTTCTTGTCCACGGTCTGACCGGCCAGCCGACCCGGCATCTGCCGGACGAATTTCTCTTTCGTCGCGAGCACACCGCAGTACGGGCCGCCGAAGCCCATCGGCACTCCGAACGACTGCGCTTCCATCGCGACGATATCGGCCGGGCGCGGCGGTTCAACAATCCCTAACGATACAGCTTCAGCAATCGAAACGATCAGCAGCGCTCCACGCTTATGCGCGATCTCGGCAATTGCCTCGACATCCTCGACCGTTCCGAAGAAATTCGGCGACTGGATCAGCACGCACGCGGTGTTGTCGCCCATCGCCTTCTCGAGTTCTTTCAAATTCAGCCGTCCCGAATCTGTGAACGCCACCGTCTTCAGCGGAATTTCCTGGTGAGTGGCATACGTACCCAGCACCTCGCGATACTCGGGATGCAGGCTGCGCGCCATGACCGCGCCCCTCTTCCCAGTGATGCGGGCTGCCATCATCACGGCCTCCGCCGCGCCGGTGGAACCGTCGTACATTGAGGCATTCGCCAGATCCATGCCGGTGAGTTCGGAAATCATGGTCTGGAACTCGAAGATAGCCTGCAGCGTGCCCTGCGCAAACTCCGCCTGATAGGGCGTGTAGGACGTGAGGAACTCGCCGCGCTGCACGAGGGCATCGATCACCACCGGCCGGTAGTGGAAGTAGGCCCCGGCGCCAAGAAAGCTGGTGTAGCCGTCACCGTTCTCCTTGGCACGTTGCTTGAACCAGTCCACGATTTCGGACTCGGCCATTTGGCGCGGGATATTCAAGTCCCGGGTCAGCCGGTATTCAGCCGGGATTGGAGAAAACAGATCATCGATCGAGCGGACCCCGATCGCCTTGAGCATGGCTTCGCGGTCCGCAGGAGATTTAGGGAGATATCTCATAGGAATCCAAATTAGATGTGACCAGCAGCCGATACGATTGTGGCATGGTGCAGGCGGTTTGGGGAGGAGATGAAATCACTTCTACAATCTGACTTCTAACTTCTGCCATGCCTTTTAGTGTCCTGCCTCTTCGTTCACAAACTTTTCATAGTCTGCCGCGGAGAGCAGACCATTCAACTCGCCCGGATTCTTGACCTTCATCTTGACCATCCACGCGCTGTGCGCGTCTTTATTAACTTTCTCGGGCGCGGTTACCAATTCGTCATTCACTTCTGTCACCGTTCCCGATGCCGGAGCGTACAGGTCCGACACGGCCTTCACCGACTCCACCGTGCCGAGAGTTTTTCCCGCGGTGAGCTCGGTCCCGACCTTGGGCAGATCTACGAAAACGATGTCGCCCAGCGACTCCTGCGCGTAGTGCGTGATGCCGATGGTACCGTCGGCAGTGATCCATTCGTGCTCTTTGGTGTACTGGCGGTCGGTGGGATAAGACATTCGATTCTGGCTCCTGGCTTTTGGCTTCTGGCTACTAGCTGCTGGCCAGTAGTGTCCGGTTAAGGATTTGGTGAACGGTTATAAAGCGATGGTATATCGGAACTTAGGTGCGCAAAGGGCGGTGATCGATTTGAATTGCGATCACCATGAACCTTGGCCAATCTCTGTTCGCGCAACTGATGGATCA
>JACQDD010000278.1 GCA_016201265.1 Terriglobales bacterium
ATGTCAGCGGGGCCAGCAAATCGGGCGATGTGTTTCTCCTTTTCAAGGGGGATGTGTTCCATGATGCCGTCGTCAACCGCGCGGATGGCGACTTGCGGGAAGGATACGCCGGCTACCACCGTGGGCCAATCGACTTCCGTTTGGGCCGGCAGATCCTGACCTGGGGTGTCGGTGACCTGTTCTTCATCAACGATGTGTTTCCCAAGGACTGGGAATCCTTCTTTTCCGGGCGTCCCATGGAATACCTGAAGCGAGGGCTCGACGCCGTCCGCGTGCAGTATTCTTCTGAGGCGCTGAACGTCGATTTGGTAGCCACGCCCTTCTTCAGGCCCGATGCGCTGCCATCGCCCAAGAGGTTCTTTCTTTACAACCCCTTTCCCGGCGCGGCCAGCCAGCAGGAGATGACACCGCCGGCGCGGGCCGAGAACACGGAAGTGGCTCTCCGGCTTTACCGGCGCGTCTCGGGCTTTGACGTCTCGCTGTACGGCTACCGTGGATTCTGGCGAACTCCAGGGATTCGCGCCGGCTCCGAAGGCAGCGTTTCGCAAATTACGCGATTCTACCCAAGGCTTGCTGTGCTGGGCGCCAGCGCTCAGCGGAACTGGCTGCAGGGTGTCATCAGCCTGGAGGCAGGCCGTTACAACTCGCTGGACGACCGCAGGGGAGCCGATGCATCGATCCCCAATTCCGAGTGGCGCGTGCTCGCCGGCTACCAGCGACAGCTCGGCCGGGAACTGACGGCAAACTTTCAGGGCTACGCCGAGATCATGGATCGCTACGACGCCTATCGGAAGTCGCTGCCTGCCGGAACTCCATTGCAAGACCGGGTTCGTGGGGTCTTGTCCCTACGGCTGACGCAGTTTCTGGGATACCAGAGCTGGAAGGTATCGGCCTTTCTCGCCTACAGCCCGACGGACGACGACTACTTCACGCAGCCGGAGGTTTCGCATCGGCTGACAGACAGGCTAAGTGTTGCCATGGGAGCCAATATCTTTGGAGGACGCCGGGACACCACGTTTTTTGGGCAGATGGTGAAGGACGACAACATTTATCTGAGCGCAAGGTTTGACTTTTGAAGGGAGGTCGCAAGGGAAGATGGAATCAAGAACAGTCGTAATCTTAGGCGGCGGGATTGGCGGCATGATTGCCGCCAACGAGCTGCGCCGCAAACTCTCGCGCGATCATCGCGTGGTGTTGGTGGAGAGGAACGCCGAGCACGCTTTCGCCCCGTCGTTCTTGTGGCTGATGACCGGGGATCGCGAACCGGCGCAGATTCGACGGCCTTTGACTACACTTCTTGGGCCGGGTGTCGAGCTACGTCATGCAGAAGCCCAGAACATCGACCTGGCCGACCGAAAGGTCGAAACAAGCGCCGGCGAATTGAGTTACGACTATCTGGTCATCGCTTTAGGAGCTGAACTGGCGCCTGATGCGGTTCCGGGGCTTGCCTCCACTTCACACAGCTTTTACACCTTCGAGGGTGCGGCAAAGC
>JACQDD010000279.1 GCA_016201265.1 Terriglobales bacterium
CCGTACGCAGGCGCGGACCGAAGCGGCGCTCGATGAGCTGGTAGGCGGTATACAGATCGCCACGAAAATAATGCGGCAGGAGGACAAAACTAATAATGATGCGTCCGACGACGTAGCCCATCACAACCTGGAGGAAGGTCAGGTTGGAGTCGTAGGCGAGGCCGGGAATGCTGATGATGGTTAGGGTGCTGGTTTCTGCCGCGACGATCGAAAGTGAGATCGCCCACCACGGGATGTTGCGGTCGGCGAGAAAGTAATCGCGCATGGAGCGCTGCCGCTTGCGAAAGCGCAGGCCGAATAGTGTGATCCCCGCCAGGTAGACGGCAATGATGACGAGGTCGAGAGGGCTCAGGCGCAAGCAGCGATTCCTTTCAGGTTCGGCTCGCAGCATTGTACAAGCATGTTCGAACAGGGCAGAGGTCAGAGGGCGGATTGCAGAGGTGAATTCCGGTGTGTGTGGTAGAACTTAGCCGTGAGTCGTAGCTCGTAGTTGGTAGGTAGCACCAGGCCCGAACTCCGAACTACGAACTCCGAACTACGCAATCATGTTCTATTTGGGAATTGACGGCGGCGGCACCAAGACCCGGTGCGCGCTGGGAGACGAGACCACGGTGCTGGCGACGGCGGTCGCGGGCGGCTGCAACGTGGTCCGCCTGGGCGAGGCACAGGCGCGGGCGGCGCTGCATGCCGCGGTGCGCGAAGTTTGTGTCGCGGCGAACACCCCTCCCGAGCAGATCAGCAGCGTCTGCATCGGCGCGGCGGGCGCGGCGCGCCCGGAGATCGCCGCCACCGTCCGCCGCATTCTCGCGGAACTGACGCCGGCATCCGTCGAAGTTGTCGGCGACATGGTGATCGCGCTCGAAGCGGCCTTCGGTTCGGGTCCGGGCGTGATTGCCATCGCCGGCACGGGTTCCATCGTGTACGGTCGCGACGCAACGGGACGCACGGCGCGTGCCGGGGGCTGGGGTTTTGCCATCTCCGACGAAGGCTCGGGCCACTGGATCGGGCGGCATGCCATCTCTGCCGTTTTGCAGGCCTGCGATGCAGGGCAGGACACAACCCTTGCCAGCAGGGTGCTTCAGGAGTGGAATCTGAAGACGCTTGACGAACTAGTGCAGGCAGCGAACTCCCTGCCTCCACCAGAGTTTCCGCGGCTGTTCCCGGTCGTTCTGCGGGTGGCTGAGGAGGGCGATCGGCTGGCGCAGTCTGTGCTGGCAAAGGCCGGAACCCAGCTGGCTGACCTAACGGCCACGGTCATCCACCGCCTTCTGCCGCATCCTCCCCATGCACCAGTAGCCATGACGGGGAGCGTCTTTCGTCAGTCCACCGAGGTGCGCCAGGTTTTCTACAATCGCTTACACGCCCGTTTCCCCAGCCTTGAGGTGCGAAGCGAACTGGTGAAGCCGGTCGAAGGCGCGCTGGCACTGGCGCGCAAAGCGGGGCAGACGAAGGCAGGTTGAGTCGCATGATTCGCGAAGACGAAAACGCGGAAGCGTCCTCAGCTTCGGCGATTTCTGCTCCTTCGCTCGGAGCCTCCATTCACGACTTCTCGCTCGACCAACTGCTGCGCGCGGCCGCCAATCCTGCCCTGACGGAAGACTTGGCCCTGTCACTGCTCAAGCGTGCTGACCTCCCAGTCGAAGTCCTGGAGCAACTCTCAAGAAACGGCACTGTACTCAAGTTGCGGAAGGCGAAGCTGGCGCTGGCGAGCCATCCGCATACTCCGCGGCATTTGTCGGTGCCGTTGATCCGGCAGTTCTACACTTTCGACCTGTTGAAAATTGCGCTCACGCCCAGCGTTCCCGCGGACGTCAAAGTGGCCGCCGACGATGTCCTGATCGCGCGCCTTAAATCGGTGACGCTCGGTGAGCGGTTGGCGCTGGCGCGCCGCGGATCGAGCCGGATCGCAGGCGCCATGCTCCTCGATGGCGATGCGCGGGTCATGCGGATTGCGCTCGAAAACTCGCGGCTCACCGAGGCCTTCGTGATCCAGGCCGTTCTGCGTCCGGAAGCGAATGCGGCACTGGTGCAAGCGGTCGCCTACCATGCGAAGTGGTCCTATCGCAGGGAAGTGCGCATTGCCCTGCTGCGGACGGAGCATCTTTCGCTGGCGCGCGCGTTGGAGTTTAGCAAGACCTTCCCGTTGCCACTGTTGCGCGACCTGTTGCACAGCTCGCGCCTGCCGGCGCGCATCAAAGAGCAGATGCTGCGGGAGTGCCAGTAGAACCCGATTGCAGAAGTAAGAAGTCAGATTGTAGAAGTCAAGACCTGGTCGCCGCGGGTATTAGAAGGTTTCACTTCTGCATTCTGACTTCTTACTTCTGACTTCGCTTCTCACCTCTGCAATCTGCCCTCTAACCTCTGACCTCACGGTACCCAGTCTGCGAGGAAGACGTTGCTTTCGCGCGGCGCCTTCCCGTTGCGGTGCGAGATCCAGACCAGATGCTTGCCGTCCGGACTGAACACAGGAAAGCCGTCGAAGCCCTCGCTGTTGGTGATCCGCTCCAGCCCCGTGCCGTCGAGGTTGATGGCGTAGAGTTCGAAGTTCCCCATCCCGCCGGTGGCGCCGAGATTGGTTGAAAAAATGACGCGCTTTCCATCAGGAAAGAACGACGGGCCAAAACTGGCGGCATTCAGGTTAGTGAGTTGCCGCTTGCCGCTGCCGTCGGCCTTCATGATCCAAAGTTCGAGCGTGCTCGGCCGGATCTGATTCTGCTTGAGCAGATCTTTATATTCCGCCGCTTCCTGGTCGGTTTTGGGTTGATAGGCGCGATACACGATCCACTTGCGATCGGGGGAAAAGAAGGGTCCACCGTCGTAGCCCAGTTCATGCGTAAGCTGTTTCACATGTTTGCCGTTCGCGTCCATCGTGTAGATATCGAGATCGCCATTGCGCAGGGACGTGAAGACGATCTTCTTGCCATCCTCGGAGATGGTTGCTTCCGCGTCGTAGCCCGGAGTGGTGGTGAGCGGCTTCAGATCGGAGCCGTCGAGCTTGGCGGTGAAGATGTCGTAGCCCGGATAAACCGCCCAGACGTATCCCTTGGAATAGTCCGGGCGCGGCGGGCAAGCGGCATCGGCGAGGTGCGTCGAGGAATAAAGGAGCTTGTCTTTGCCAGGATAAATGTAGCTGCACGTGGTCCGGCCCATGCCGGTGGAGACCATCTTCTGGCCACTGCCGTCCACGTTCATAGTGAAGATCTGGTCGCATTGCAGAGTGTCACGTGTCGACTGGAAGATGAGCTTCTTGCCGTCGGCAGAGAAATAGGCTTCAGCATTCTGACCGCCGAACGTGAGCTGGCGAACGTTGGCGAGATGCGTCTCCTCGGACGTTGCCAGCTGAGGCGTGTGCAACTCTGCGGGAGCGGATTGTTGGGCGGACACTCGCGGGCCCGCTCCCAGTCCAGCCACGAGCAGCGTATTTAGAACTGATTTCAACAATCGATTTTGGGAAGGGCACGGCTTCAGCCGTGCCGCTGGAAGCGCCAGAGTCGCGGGCTTTGGCCCCTGAACGTTGCTTTCCTGAATTCCCGGAAGGACCTGGGAAACCAGTTCCAGAAATCCTGCTGTGATTTTCATGCTGGGGGAAAAGTTTATCAGGCGGGATGCTCGGGCGAATACCTGATCGTGCGCCCAATCGGGCCGTGATAACTTGTTGGCTCGCCGTTCGTCTAAAACGTTTGCCGCCGCTGCGGCCCAGGAACTTTCATGAAGAAACTTGCGGTTGCCCTTCTGCTTCTAGTCAGTCTTCTCGCTGCCACTTCGTTCGCGCAAGAGAAAACCTCCAAAGGCGCCGATCTGTTGCGCCAGCTGGAAGCAGATTTTGCCAAGGCGGTGGCAGAACGTGGCCACGACGCGTTCGTCTCGTATTTTGCCGAGGATGGAGTCGAACTGGAAAACGGCGGCGGCATCAACACTAAAGCAGACATGCTGAAGGAAGGTGCGTGGCCGCCCGATATGTCGCTGACCTGGACACCCGTCAAAGCCGAAATGGCGGCCTCCGGTGACCTGGGATACACCTACGGTAACTACGTACTCAAGACCAAAGACAAAGACGGCAAGCCCGTTACGCAATACGGCAAATACGCGAGTATCTGGAAGCAGCAGAAAGACGGCTCGTGGAAGGTAGTGCTCGACATGGGAAACTCCAGCCCCGAACCGAAGTAGTGGTTAGAACTGGTTTCAAAAATCGGTTTTAGGGGAGGGCACGGCTTCAGCCGTGCCGCTAAGAGCCGCAAAGAATGCGGGCTTTAGCCCCTGAGGGTCGCTTCAGTCGGCCCCCAAAAAGTATTCTTGAAAACAGTTCTAACCACTAATCGCCAACCATCACTAACCACTAACCACTCCGCTTTTCCCTCACCAACTCCTCGATCTGCGCGAGCACTTCGTCTTCGGTCAGGCTCGTCGAATCCAGCACGATCGCGTCCTCCGCCGCCACCAGGGGCGAGGCGGCCCGCGTGCGGTCGCGGCGATCGCGGTCGCGGAGTTCCGCGCCCATCGCCTGAGCCGAGGCACCCTTCGCCTTCTGCTGGTCCAGTCGTCGCTGCTCGCGAATGACCGGATCGGCATCGAGGAAAATCTTCACGTCGGCGTCGGGGAAAACCTTGGTGCCGATGTCACGGCCTTCCATTACCACTCCGCCACCAAGGCCCATCTCGCGCTGGCGCGCCACCATCCACTCGCGAACCTGGGGATGCACGGAGACGCGTGACGCGGCTTCGGTGACGTCGCGTTCGCGAATGCGGGCAGAAACATCACTGCCATCCAGCAGCACGTGGTTCCCGCCGATGCTCGGATCGAGTTCGATGCGGGACTCGTGTGCCAGCTTGAGCAGCGCTGCCTCATCGTCGAACGAAGTATCCCATTCGATTGCCTTGAGCGCGAGCGCGCGGTACATCGCGCCGCTTTCCAGGTTGACGTAGCCGAGCTTGCGCGCGAGCCGGGAGGCGATGGTGCTCTTGCCGGCTCCCGCCGGGCCGTCAATGGCGATGATCAGTTTGCGTGGGGAAGCGTCGGTCATCGGGCGAAGGGAGCATTGTACACGGTTGAAAATCACAAGATAACCGCAGAGGGCGCAGAGATCGCTGAGATAAAGCCGATTCGCAGCTTATGTCGTACTCGGCGTCCTCAGCGTACTCTGCGGTTATCCGATCCTAGCCAACGCGCTGTGGCCGCGGACGGGGAGTGAAGGCCTGCTTGGGCGGAGTGACTTGCAGCAACGAGCGATTGCCCACGTGCACGAAGCTCAGCTCGCGGGCGGAAAGCAGGGCGTTGATCGACTCTTTCACGCGGGAACGCGGGACGAAGTTCGAAAAGAACGTCTCCACCTCTCCCTGGTCGGCGGCGACCAGACAATCCAGGTATTTGGAGAGTAGGGCCGAGAGCGCTTCCGCCACCGACACGCCGACGCCTTCGCGCACCGCATCGGGCGCCCAGCGCGAGAGTTCGTCCCACACCGAGCCTTCTTCCACCGTGTAATCCACGCGCGTGATGCGCAGCTTGGCCCAGAGTTCGCCCAGCGCGCGGTCGAGACCGGAAGCGGAAAGCGATCCGCCGAGCATCTCGCCGAGTTTTGTTTTCGAGATTGGACCCCGGCGGCGGATGAGTTCGAAAGCGTCACAGGCGAGCGGAGAGTATCCCGCGCGCGTGTTTGCCTTGGGTGCCTGCTTTGGATTGCGCTCCCCGACAAGCGCGTAATAATACGGGAACACCGAAGCCGCCACGAGAAACGCATTGTTCTCGTCGAACAGCGGAGCTTCGTAAGCGGCCTTGTCACGCAGCGACCGCACCATCAGTTCCGTGGCTTCTTTCGCGCGCGGATCGGCGAAGACATGCTGCCAGGTGGGCAGCCGATCATCGCCTCCGACCCAGGCCCCAACGAAAGTAGGCACCGGCACCGGCGGCCGCAGCGGATACATCAGACAGAATCCCACCGACTCCAGAAACGAGCGCACCTCCTCGAGCGTGCGCACAGGGCGGCCATCGAGGTGCCACTTCTGTGCGCGGGCCTGTTGGAGCTCGGAATCGGTCATTGATTTGATTAGAACACACTCGAGAGAGCATTCAGCACTCAGCATTCAGTCTCCGACATCTCGGTGGTTCTGGTTTCAAGGAACGAGCGGCATTGAGGCCCGCGCACAGACGAACTGAGTGCCGAGTGCTGAATGCTGAGTGCTGCTTTCAGATCCTCTTGAACGCCTTCTGAATGTCTTGCATCGAGTAACGCAG
>JACQDD010000280.1 GCA_016201265.1 Terriglobales bacterium
CCCGGATTTCTCACGAGAAGTGAGCAACTGAGCCAGATCAGAAGTAGAAAAAGGCCGCTTTCTCAGGCATAACTGCGTTATTCCGACGTAGTGAATGCCGAGGGGAGGCGGCCTTTTCTATGACAGAGTGTACCCAGAGCGCGTTCTCGTTTGAAGCGCATTTTTCACGGCAGGTGATGGCCGCGTTCGACGGCGCGCAGATGACCACGGACGGCGGGGCGCTGTTGTTGCGCGCGGTGGACCGCCGGCTCGGGCTGCTCCAGCGTGTGGCCCGTTGTTTCACCGACGCGCGCGACCCGCAGCGCATCGAGCATCCGCTCAGCGAGTTGCTGGCGCAGCGCATCTATGCGCTGGCGCTGGGCTATGAGGATCTGAATGATCACGAGGAGCTGCGCCGCGATCCGCTGCTGGCACTGCTGGCCGGCAAGCGGGAACTCGGAGAACCGCTGGCGGGCAAGAGCACCATGGGGAGCAGCAAGCGCGTTTTTTCCACGGCTACTATGGTCACTACTGCTATCTGCCGCTGTACATCTTCTCGGGCGAGCATCTGTTGTGCGCGCGGCTGCGGCCCTCGAATCAGGATGCCAGCGCGGGGAGTGTGGAAGAGGTCGCGCGCATCGTGCGGCAGATTCGCCGGCGCTGGCCGCGGGTGCAGATCATTCTGCGCGCCGACTCCGGCTTTTGCCGCCAGGAGTTGCTGGCCTGGTGTGAAAAACACCGCGTGGAGTACGTGTTTGGCCTGGCGCGCAACTGCCGGCTACGGCGCAAGATCGCCGTGCCGATGCGCCAAGCGAAACAGGAACACCGGCGCACGGGAAAGGCAGCGCGGGCGTTCGCGGAGTTTTCCTACCGCACGCGTTCCAGTTGGTCGCGGGCGCGGCGGGTGGTAGCCAAGGCGGAATATCTGGAAAAGGGCGAGAACCCGCGCTATCTGGTCACCTCGCTGGACGCGCACACTTGGCCCGCGCAAAAACTCTACGAACGGCTCTACTGCGCGCGCGGGGAGATGGAGAACCGCATCAAAGAACAACTGAGCTTGTTCGCGGACCGGCTGAGCACCGAGACATTGCGTGCCAACCAGTTGCGTCTCTACTTTTCCTCACTGGCCTATGTGCTGCTGCACGCCCTGCGCCGCCTGGCACTGGCGGGAACGGAGTGGGCCACGGCGCAGGTCGAGACCATCCGGCTGCGCTTGCTGAAAATCGCCGCCGAAGTGCGCCTCACGGCGCGGCGCCTCTGGGTGCGCTACTCGCGCGCCTATCCGTGGAAAACGATTTTCGCCGCGGCCTGCGCGGCCTTGAGCGGTTGAACCAGCTGCTGTCGTGCGCGAGTTTGTCCACCGGCCCCGCCAGAATGGGGAATTCCGCCCGAAACCGCCTATAAGCCCTTTCCGATCAAGGCCTCGGTCACCTGAAACAGAGCCATTGTCTCGCCTCGCACCGAACCTATCGCAATTCGGCCCTTGCCCTCGCGAATTTCGCTCCTCGTGAGAAATCCGGGCTAGGAGGTGGGCCGGATCCTCATCCTGAGCGAAGCGAGCAAAAGAATCTCAGTGTCCCGATTCACCCCGGGAGGTGCCGAGTGTCTGCCGAGATTCTTCGCTTCGGAGGGGATGTACGTTGCGGTCGAAGTTCATGCTGTTCCGAAGTAACGCCCCCACAATTCGCAAACCTTATTTGTGCTGGAAGCCGAGGATCCTCGCGAGGTAATCGCGGTGTGCTTGATTCTCTAGCATCGCGCCGAATCCCTCACCCGCCGCGGGATTTTCCTTCGCGTGCGCCGCCAGCATCGCCGCGCTCTTATCCAGGCCGTCACCGTTCGCGTAAACGACGGCCAGGTTGTAGCCGCCCGGTGCGTCGGTGTGAATTTGCTCGGTATCGAAGTTGTACATCAGCACCGAACCATCGGCTACGCCGGCATCCAGGTCCGGCTGGATGTACTTCTTGAAAAACTGTTCGACGTCATTGCCCCGGCCCGGCTTCGCCTGCCAGAGGGCCACCCGGAGGTAACCGGACGTCGTTCGCGCGGTCTTGCCGCCGTGGGCGATTGTATGGAGCATCAGATCCCTATGTTTCGTGGTATTGGCAAGCGCCTGAGTCCTCGACAAGCTTCGTAGCGATTCGAGCGTTTTCGTGATGCCGGCCTGGGTGTTCGACACAAACCAGTTTGCATGCGTATAACCGTCTTCGGTGTGGACCTCAGCGGCATCGGATCCCCACGCGACCAGGGTCCCGTCTCCCACCAGGCGCTCCAGAACCGAATACGTCTGTTCCCGGGCCTTCTCGAAATCGGTCCACTGCGCTCGCGGCACCGCCCAGAACGACACCCAAGTGTAATGGGTTTGTTCCTGGGCCGCGGGAGCTGCTGCTACGAGCGCCGAGATCGCCAGCGCGCACACGATTCCCAGAATGGTGAATCTTCTCTTGATCATGCTATGCCTCCGATTGCGAAGTTGCCCGCGCCTCGCGGGGACAGGTTCACGTGAATTATCAGATCTGCGTTCTTGTTATCGACGTGGAAGCGAAACCGAGAGGACCTGCGGGAAACTTACGCCTGCCGACACGCCTTGTCAAGCGGTGGCACAGCCGTCAGGCTTTGCGGCGTAGAAATCAGTACAGGCTGGGACCAACTCTATCGGCCCGCAAGAGCCGGCGAAGGCCCGTGCCTCGCAGGCAAATTCCATGGACGCAAACATGATCCGCGTATTGCGAAAGGCGAGGGAAACAGCGGGTGACATTTAGGAGCGCGTCGCCCGCGCCGACGGCTGGAAAGACCTTCGGCGAACAGAATTTCCGGGTCGTGTCGGGATGGTCGCGTCTCTCTAGCACAGACTAAACGGATTTCACCGTACCTAAAGGCAATCCTTTCGTTGACACGCGGAGCAATTTCGTTTAATGTTGGATTTCGCAATGAACAGCACACTTACAGTCCGGGCGCATCGGAACCATCATCATCACGGCCATACGCCGCGCCCGCTGAGGTGTGCATAGCAAACCGCTAAACAAAGCACTCTTCAGCCCGCTGGCGCATCAAGCCCCAGCGGGATTTTTGTTTTCGGAGCCAGATTTTCAGGAGGCAACAGAGTGGAGATCGACTTTCAGAAAGGCGGCGGGCTGGTGCCCGCCATCATTCAGGACGAGCGCACCGGCGAAGTGCTGATGCTCGGCTTCATGAATCTCGAGTCGCTCGAGGAGACACGCCGCAGCAGAGAGGTGGTGTTCTTCAGCCGATCGAGAAACCAGCTTTGGAAAAAGGGCGAATCCAGCGGCCACGTTTTGAGAGTTCGCGAAATTCTGATGGATTGTGACGCGGATGCGCTGGTCGTGCTCGTCGAAGCGGCGGGCCCGGGCGTCTGCCACGAAGGGTACCGAAGCTGCTTCTTCCGAAAGCTGGAGGCGAACGGAAACGCCACGGTCATCGCCGAGCGCACCTTCGCGCCGGAAGAAGTCTACGGAAGGGAGAAAGCTCGATGAGCCGGCTGAAGCTGGGCATCCCCAAGGGCAGCCTGCAGGAAGCAACACTCGATCTTTTCGCCCGCGCGGGATGGAAGATCACGCTGAGCTCGCGGAGTTGAACGAACTGTCGGAGCTGGTTTACGCCAAGCAGCGGCTGGCCCGTGTGCGCTGGGTGCTGGCTGTGCCGGAAGATTCGGCGATTCGCGAACCGCGGGATCTCGAAGGCAAAGTGATCGCCACCGAGGTTGTGCGCATCACGGAAAATTATCTCGCCAAGCACGGCGTCGAAGCGCGCGTGGAATTTTCCTGGGGCGCGACGGAAGTCAAAGTGCCGCAATTGGCGGACGCGATTGTTGAGGTAACGGAGACCGGATCGTCGCTTCGAGCGAATCGTTTGCGCATCGTGGATACAGTTCTCGAATCCGCGACCGTGTTTATCATGAACCGCACCGCAGCCGTGGACGCCTGGAAGCGCGAAAAAGCAGAGAACCTGATTCTGATGCTGCAGGGCGCCATAGCTGCCGCGAGCAAGGTTGGCCTGCTCCTCAACGTCCACCGGGATGATCTGCCGGCAGTTCTGGGCGTCCTGCCCGCGCTCAAGAAGCCGACGATTTCCGCTCTGAGCGACCCGGAGTGGGTCGCCGTCAATACCATCATCGAAGAAGCGGTAGTCCGGCAAATCCTGCCAAAGCTCAAAGCCGCAAAAGCGCAAGGGATCGTCGAGTATCCCTTGAACAAGATCGTATTGTGATGCGCATCATTCCACTGACAAAGGCGAGTGAGAAACGACTCCTGCGCACCCGCGAACATCACGACGGCGAAGCTCAACGTGTTGCCGCGCGCATCGTTTCCGATGTGAGAAAGCGTGGCGATGCCGCACTCGTTGCCTGGACACGCAAACTGGACGGCGTAGACCTGCAGCGTCAAGAAGTGTGGATTGCAGCACGGGGATTGGAGACAGCAGGAAAAAGTGTGGAGCGCCATTATCTGCGCGCCTTGAAGCACGCCGCTCGCAACGTGAGGCGCGTCGCTCGAAAGCAGTTGCCGGAGCGATGGACGATCGAAGTCGAGCCCGGCGTCAAGATTAGCCAGCAGGTGCACCCGATCGATGCCATCGGCTGTTACATTCCAGGTGGGCGATTTGCGCTGATTTCCACGCTGATGATGACCGTTGTTCCGGCGAAGATTGCCGGCGTGAAGAGAATCGTTGTTGTTTGCCCCCGGCCCAACAAAGAGTTACTCGCTGCAGCGCATTTCCTGGGAGTGCGCGAGGTGGCCTGCATCGGGGGCGCGCAAGCGATCGCCGCGCTGGCCTTTGGGACAGAAAGCATTCCTCGCGTGGACAAAATCTTCGGCCCCGGCAATCGCTACGTGACCGCCGCCAAGCAACTGGTAAGCAGCGATTGCGCGATCGATCTCCCCGCGGGGCCGACGGAAGCGATTGTCCTGGCCACAGAAGGAAATCCGCGATGGATCGCATCGGACCTGGTGGCGCAGGCCGAGCACGCTCCGGATGCGGGCAGCTATCTCGTGACGACCTCGAATCGCCTGGCCCGGCGAGTGCAAACGGAAGTGGCGCGGCAGCTGAGCCTATTGCCGCCGGCAAATCCCGCACGGATTTCCATGAAGCGGACCGGCACAATCTTTGTCGCGGCATCTCTCGAAGCAGCTTGCGAATTCGTGAACCGGTTCGCGCCGGAACACTTGAGCCTGCCGGATAACGGAGGAGCCTTGTTGAAACGAATCCAAGCGAGCGGCACGGTTTTTCTCGGCTCTTGGAGCGCGCAACCTCTGGGTGATTACGCGAGTGGCAGCAATCACGTGCTGCCGACCGGCGGCTGGGCGCGGACGCGCGGCGGCCTGTCGGCGGCGGATTTCGTGAAGTGCATCAGCGTACAATCCATCAGCCGCAGGGGGTTCGCGCGGCTGGCTGAGGATGTTCAGGCGCTGGCGCGCGCGGAAGGCCTGCTGGCCCATGCGAACGCCGTGGAGGTCCGCCGATGAAGGCCCACTTGCCAGTGCGCGAAACCATTCTTAATCGCCGGACATACGAAGCGCCCGCGGAGGGACGCGGCGATAAGTTGCGCCTGGACTTTAATGAGAACACGGCAGGCTGCTCACCGATGGTGCGGCGCGCGCTGGCCATGCTCACCTCGAAGCAACTGGCAATGTATCCCGAGTATCAGGCGCCGACAAAGCGGCTGGCGCGTTATTTTCGGGTGCGTCCTGAAGAATTGCTACTCACCAACGGCGGGGATGATGCGCTGCGCGTGTTTTTCGATACGTTCGTCGAAGCCGGCAGCAGCATCCTGATTTGTGAGCCGACGTTTCCGATGTACCGCTATTACGCGGAAATTTACGGCGCGCGCATCTCCGTGCTGCGTTACGGCAGCGAGATGGAGTTCCCCCTGGACGGCGCGATTGCGGCGCTGCGCAGGAAGCCGCGCGTTCTCTTCATCGCCAATCCCAACAATCCGACGGGAACGCTGCTCGCGCAAAAAGAAATCAGGAAAATCCTGGAAGCAGCCACGCACACGGCGGTCGTGCTGGATGAAGCCTACGCGGAATTCTCAGGCTTTTCTGCGGCGCCGTGGATCCGGAAATATCCGCATTTGTTCGTGGCGAGAACTTTTTCGAAGGTTGCCGGGCTCGCCGCCCTGCGGCTCGGCGCGGTGATCGCCGGCGAAAAATCATTGGCCCTTGTGCGCCGCGCCATGCCTCCTTTCCCCGTCAATCTGGCAGCACTGGTTGCGGCGGAAGCCGCCGTGAATGACCGCGCAACGATGCAGGGGTACGTGAACGAAGTAATACGTTTGCGGAAGTGGTTGGCGGCGGAGTTGAAAAAATTGGGCGCGACACCTTACCCGAGCGCGGGAAATTTTCTTCTGGCGAATTTCGGAACGAGTGGGCCGATCCTGTTTCGAAAACTGGAGAAGCAAGGAATTCTTCTGCGCGATCGGAGTAAAGACATGGGACCAGGGTTTGCGCGCATCACGATTGGAACACAATCTGAAATGCGGCGGCTCCGGAAGGCCATTCGAAAGGAGTGGAAGTCGCCGGCCTGA
>JACQDD010000274.1 GCA_016201265.1 Terriglobales bacterium
AGGTCGCGCCGGACCGGAATGCGGCTCAGCGCGCTGGAAATTGCCGTGGCGATGGTAATTCCCGCCGAGGGGCCGTCTTTCGGGATCGCTCCCTCGGGCACGTGGATATGGACATCGATATTGCGATAGAAGTCGCGCGCGAGACCCAGCCGCGCTGCCCGCGAACGCACATATGACATGGCGGCCTGGGCCGATTCCTGCATCACGTCGCCCAGTTTGCCGGTGAGGGTCAGCTTGCCTTTGCCGTCGACGACGGTGGCTTCTGTGCTCAGGATGGACCCGCCCGCTTCAGTCCAGGCCAGGCCCGTGACCAGGCCGACTTCGCTCTTCTCGTGGGCCAGCGTGTCGCGAAACTTCAGCACTCCCAGGAAATCGCCGATGTTCTCGCCCGTCATCGTAGCCGAGTAACCCGCGCCTTCCTTCACCACCTTGCGGGCGACTTTGCGGCAGACGTTGCCAATCTCGCGCTCCAGGTTGCGTACGCCGGCCTCGCGCTTGTAGGAGCGAATGATGTCCTTGATGGCCTCGTCGGAGAACTGCACGTTCTTGCCAGTCAGCCCGGCCTGCAGCATCTGTTTCTTCACCAGGAACTGCTTGGCAATCTCGACTTTTTCCTGCTCGGTGTAGCCATGCAGCCGCAACACTTCCATGCGGTCCTGGAGCGCGGGTGGGATGGTATGTATCACGTTCGCGGTGGCGATGAAGAACACTTGCGAGAGGTCGTACTCCACGTCGAGGTAATGGTCCACGAACATGAAGTTCTGCTCGGGATCGAGCACTTCGAGCAGCGCCGCGGAGGGATCGCCGCGGAAATCCATGGACATCTTCTCCACTTCGTCGAGCATGAAGACCGGGTTCTTGGTGCCGGCCTTCTTCATCATCTGGATGATCTGTCCCGGGAGCGCGCCGATGTAGGTGCGGCGATGACCGCGAATTTCTGCCTCATCGCGCACGCCGCCCAGCGACATCCGGACAAACTTGCGCCCGGTCGCCTTGGCGATCGACATCCCGAGCGAAGTCTTGCCCACGCCCGGGGGGCCAACGAAGCACAGGATCGAGCCTTTGGGATTCTTCACCAACTGCCGGACCGCGAGGAATTCAAGGATGCGCTCCTTGATCTTCTCCAGCCCATAATGATCTTCGTTCAGAACCTTTTCGGCGCGCGAGATGTTGCGGATTTCCTTGGAACGCTTTTTCCACGGCACCGCCAGCAGCCAGTCCAGGTAGTTGCGCGAGACGGTGGACTCGGCCGACATCGGCGGCATCGCTTCCAGCTTCTTGAGCTCTTGCAGCGCCTTGTCGCGCACATCTTTCGTCATGCCCGCCGCTTCAATCTTCTTCTTCAGTTCGTCGAACTCGCTCTTCTCGCCGCGGCCCAGCTCTTTCTGGATAGCCTTGATCTTCTCGTTGAGGTAGTACTCTTTCTGCGCCTTTTCCATCTGCCGCTTGACGCGCGACTGAATGGTGCGGTCCATGTTGAGCTTTTCGATTTCCACGTCGAGCACGTCGCCAATGCGGCTCAGTCGCTCCGCGGGATCGAAAATCTCGAGCAGCGCCTGCTTCTCTTCGATCGAAAGCTGGAGATTGGCCGATATGGTGTCCGTCAGCTTGGCCGGATCTTCCATGCGCACGGCCGCGATCATGGTTTCGTAGTTCAGCGACTGGCAGAGTTTCACGTACTGTTCGAACAGGGCAGTGACGCGCTGCATGCCCGCTTCAATCGGGGCGTTGGTCTCGGTGGCATAGCGGGCGACGCGCACCGTGGCCTGCATGAAACCCTCGGTATCTGTAATCTGCAGGATTTTGCCGCGTTCGATGCCTTCCACCAGCACCTTGATGTTCCCATCGGGCAGCTTCAGGCTCTGCACGATGTTGACGATCGTGCCCACCTGGTAGATGTCTCCCAGCTTGGGCTCGTCGATGCTGGCATCGTGCTGGGTCGCGAGGAAGATCTTCTTGTCGCCGGCCAGGGCCTCTTCCAGCGCGCGCACGCTGGATTCCCGGCCCACCACGAACGGCGTCATCATGTAGGGGAAGATGACCACGTCCCGGATGGGCATCATGGGCAGTTTCTTGCTCTCGAACTTTTCCTTTGGGTTCGACAAACTGAGTCTCCCGTTTCTCCGTTAGCTGGCGGCCTTCTCGATCACGGCCAGCGAAATATCCCGCTTCTCGACCATTTCCCGCGTTACTTCGAATTCCTTGACCTTCTTCTGGCTCGGCAAACTATACATCAGCTCCAGCATAAGCTCTTCCAGGATCATACGCAGTCCGCGCGCGCCCACCTTGCGAGCCATCGCCTGGCGCGCAATTGCCCGCAAGGCGTCCTCGCTGAATTTCAGGCGAACATTTTCGAACTCGAACAGCCGCTGGTACTGCTTCACAATCGCGTTCTTGGGCCGGGTCAGGATTTCCACCAGCGCATTCTCGTCCAGGTCCTGCAGGATTCCGACCACCGGCAGGCGCCCGACAAACTCCGGAATCAGCCCGAACTTGATCAGATCTTCCGGCTGCACGTCGGAGACGAGTTCAAAGTTGTGCTTAGAGGTGGGGGCCGTTTGTTCCTTATCCGATTGCTCCCCGGAGCGGAAGCCCAGAGCCTTTCTTCCCATGCGCCGCCCGATCATCTTTTCCAGGCCCACGAAGGCGCCGCCGCAGATGAACAGGATGTTCGTCGTGTCCACCGGAGTGAATTCCTGGTGCGGATGCTTGCGGCCACCCTGCGGCGGCACGTTGGCGATGGTCCCTTCGAGTATCTTCAGCAAGGCCTGCTGCACGCCTTCACCCGAAACGTCGCGGGTGATCGAGGGGTTTTCGTCCTTGCGTCCGATCTTGTCAATCTCGTCGATATAGATGATTCCCGTCTGCGTACGGCTCACGTCGCCTTCGGCCGATTGCAGCAGCTTCAGAATAATGTTCTCGACATCTTCGCCGACGTAGCCAGCCTCGGTAAGCGTGGTCGCATCCACAATCGCGAAGGGCACGTCGAGCATGCGCGCCAGGGTTTGGGCCAGTAACGTCTTGCCCGTTCCGGTCGGACCGATCAGTAGAATGTTGGACTTTGCCAGCTCTACGCCGTCGTTCGTGCGCTGCCGGTTCATATAAATGCGCTTGTAGTGGTTGTAGACGGCGACCGCCAGCTTCTTCTTGGTCTGCTCTTGCCCGATGACGTACTCGTCCAGGAACGTCTTCACTTCCAGCGGTTTTGGAAGCTGGTTGGGAACAGAGGATGGAGGGGTGGTGGTCCGGTCATCTTCCAGGATCGAATTACAGACTGCAACACACTCGTCGCAAATATATGCCCGGGGATAGTCGCTGGGAGACGAGATCAGCTTGGCCACCGCGTCCTGCGATTTGTGGCAGAACGAGCAGCGCAAGATCTCCTCGGTACCCGATTTGTTTTTCACTCGGTCCTACTCCTTCTCCCACCACCGCGCCCGGGCTGGCCTGGTCCAGCCGGGCCGACGTTATGCCAACGCCGCGACCTCAGGGAACTGACGGGCGAGAAAGCCGATCATACCCTTATCTCGTTTTGTAGATGATATCGTCTATGATTCCGTATTCCTTCGCCTGCTGCGCGTTCATGATGAAGTCGCGTTCCACGTCTTTTTCTACTTTATCCAGCTTCTGCCCGCTGTGCTTGGCCAGTAACTGATTAGTAATCTCCCGCATGCGCAGGATTTCGCGGGCATGAATGTCAATATCGGTCGCCTGCCCGGAAAGCCCGCCCATCGAGGGCTGGTGAATGAGAATGCGCGAGTTCGGCAGCGCCAGCCGCTTCTTGGGTTCGCCCGCCGCGAGCAGCAGCGCCGCCATGGAAGCCGCCTGCCCGATGCAGATCGTGGTCACGTCGTTCTTCACGTACTGCATGGTGTCGTAAATCGCCATGCCCGACGTGATCGACCCGCCCGGCGAGTTGACATAAAGCTGAATGTCCTTCTCCGGATCTTCCTGCGCCAGGAACAGCATCTGCGCGATCACCAGGTTGGCGATGTTGTCGTCAATCGGCGTGCCAATAAAGATGATGTTGTCGCGCAGCAGCCGGGAGTAGATGTCGTAGGCGCGCTCCCCTCGCCCGGTCTGCTCGATGACCATGGGTACCAGCATCATTCGCTCCTCGTTCACGCTCACCTTCCACACTCCTGCCCCGAAAAACTGTTTTGGCATCTCGGGGGAGGATCGAAAAATGTCCGTCTCAGGCGGACTGGCGATACAGAAATTCGATGGTCTTCTCGTTACGGATTCTAGTCCGGATTCTATCGAGGCCCCCATCCCGCGTCAAACGGGCACGTACTGCTTCCGCCGTCTGTTTTGTTTGTTTTGCCAGCGACTCCACCTCCCGGTCCAACTCCTCATCGCTGACCTGAACCTTCTCTTCGTCGGCTACTTTTTCGAGCAGCAGCGAAGCTTTCACATCCTGAATCGCCTGCTCGCGTTGTCCCGCGCGCAAGCGCTGCAGATCCATTTTCTTCATCTGCTCGGCGGTCAATCCCTGCGCCGCCAGCGCCCGCAGTCCACGCTCCAGACGAATGTCAATCTGGTGCTCGATCAGGGCGTCGGGGACTTCAAATTCATTCCGCCGTACCAGTTCCAGCACCAGTTTGTCCTTGGCTTCGTGTTCCGCCTGATGCTGGCGCTCGGACTCGATCTGTTCGTGAATGCGCTTCCGAATGTCATCGATGCTCGAGAACTCGCCCAACTGCTTGGCAAATTCCTCGTTCAACTCAGGCAAGCTTTTTTGTTTGATGGCCTGCACCTTCACGGTGTAACTGAAAGTTTTTCCTGCCAGCCGTTTGTCCTGCGCATCTTCCGGATAGTTCACGTCAAAAGTCCGCTCGTCTCCGACATTCGCAGCGCGCAGGTTTTCGGTGAACTCCGGCATGGTGTTCTTGCCGCCGATCTCTACCAGAACCTCATCCATGTGAACCGGCTGGCCCTCGCCGGATTTCGGCGTGCCATCGAGCGAGACCTGGGCAAAATCGCCCTCGGCCAGCGCTCGGCCTTCAACCGGATGAAAGCTGGCATGCTGCTCGCGCAAATCCGCGAGCGCCTGTTCGACATCGGCATCGGTGACTGTAATCTCAACTTTGTCCGCGCGCAGGTCCTTGTAGCCTTCCACCTTCATTTCCGGCAGCACTTCGAACGCCGCCTTGAAACGCAGCGGTTCTCCGTCGTGCAGGTGCAAATCGGTCACCCGGGGCTGCGAAATCGGATGCATGCCCAACCGCTCCGTCTCCTGCCGGAAATACCGCGGGACCAAAGCTTCCACCACATCGGTTTTGATCTCTTCCGAAAAACGCTGGCGGATGATCGACGGCGGCACATGGCCGGTGCGAAAGCCGGGCAGGCGCGCCACCTTTTGATATTTCTGGATCAGCGACTCGGTCTGCCGGGCCACTTCCTGCGCCGGAATTTCGACCTGAATCTCGCGCTTGGTGGTGCTCTCTTTAGTTTCCGTGGGGCTCACAGTCGCCTTTCAAACGATGCGCGGCGTGGTGGCGGAATCGCATTTGCGCTCTCGCTCTCGTTCCAACTGCCGCAAACTTGAGTGTAAAGACTCGCCAAGAGCAACGTCAAACGCAAGAAGGCTGTACCTTACCCACGAAAGTAATCAGGTTGGCTCGGGGGGGAACCAGCCTAGCCATTCACTACAATGGAACGAATGCCCACTCCCCACTGGCTCAAGATTCTGAACGCCGAGGTCGTGGCCTGCACTCGTTGCCCGCGCCTGGTGGCCTATCGCGAAAAGATAGCAAAGGAAAAACGCCGCGCCTACCGCGATTGGGACTACTGGGGAAAACCGGTGCCCGGGTTCGGCGATCCCGATGCCCGCGTGCTGATTCTCGGCCTCGCTCCCGGCGCCCACGGCTCCAACCGCACCGGCCGTCCGTTTACCGGAGACGCCTCCGGGAACTTCATGTATCCAGTGTTGTACGAAACCGGATTCGCGAATCAACCCACGGCGGCCGATCGCAACGACGGCTTGGTACTCACCGACCTTTACATCACCGCCGCTGCCCGCTGCGCGCCGCCCGGCAACAAGCCTTCGCCCCAGGAGTTGGCCAACTGTGCGCCATTCCTCGACCGTGAATTCGATGGATTGAAAAACGGGAAGGTCGTCGTTGCTCTGGGAAAGATCGGCTTCGACGCCTACTTGAACTACCTGAAACGCCGGAAGGTGATGACCACCAAGACCCCATACGTCTTCCGCCACGCCGCCCGTTACCAGATGCCGAACGGAAAGTTCTTGCTCGCCTCCTACCACCCCTCAAATCAAAACACCAACACCGGCAAGCTCACCCGCGAGATGTTCGTGGAGATCTTTCAGGAAGCCGCGCGCATCGCTGGCGAGTAATTGCTGTGGCCTTGCGAGGGTGAGCCCTCAGAATCCCACGAACACCGGTTCGGGTTCCAGCGCGATCCCCCACGTCGTCTCGACGTCCTGCTGAATCCTTTCCTTCAGCCTCACAATATCCGCCGCGCTGGCTCGACCGGTATTGATCAAGGCGAGCGCGTGCTTGTGTGAAATCCCCGCCGCGCCCAGCGTGAGTCCCTTGGCGAATCCGGAATGCTCCACCAGCCACGCCGCCGAGACTTTGCGTTGCGCGTCCAGAGCCGGATAGCTGGGAATCTTCAGACCCCTGGATTGGGCGCGGCTGGCCAGGCCGCTGAACTGTGCCTCGCCCAACACGGGATTCTTGAAAAACGAACCGGCGCTACGGCAGTCTGCGTCTCCCGACACGATCAGCATGCCTTTGCTTTGCCGAATCTGCCGCACCGCCGCCCGCACCTGCGCCAGCGACGGCGGCCCCCCCGAGGCTGTGAAATGTTTCTGCAAATCCGCATACTTCAAGCTGGGAGTGCCGTCCAGTGTCAGCCGGTAGGTCACGCGCAGAATAATGTATCGTCCACGCTCCGTGCTGTTGAAGATGCTGCTGCGATAGTGGAAACCGCAAGCCTCCTCGGGCAGAACGACAACCCGGCCTTCCTTCAGGTCGAGCGCGCGGACCGATGCGATCGTCTCCGAGACTTCCTGTCCGTAAGCGCCCACGTTCTGTACGGGCGTGCCCCCAACGCTGCCCGGGATGCCGCTCAGACACTCCACGCCCGCGCAATTACCGACGACCGCCTCCACGACGAATTCATCCCAATCCACGCCCGCACCCGCGTCGAAAAGCACGGTGCCGCCCTCTGCTCGTCGCCTGATTCCGCCGATGGCAATCTTCAGGACCAACCCCGGCCAGCCGGAATCCGCAACCACCAGATTGCTCCCGCCGCCCAGCACGAAGAGCGGCAGACCCTTTGCCTGCGCGAAGCCCACGGCCTCCCGGACGTCGTCTTCGCTCGCGGCTTCCACCAGATAACGCGCCGGTCCACCCACCTGTAGGGTGGTCAGAGGCGCCAATACGACGTTTTCCTGAATCTTCATGACGCGGAGTTCACTCTATGCCTTCGAGCATCTCATGTCTGCATTGGCAGGCATATTAGAATGAAGTTACTGAATCTTGAGGTGAGGAGTCCCAATGTATCCGGAAATTATGGTGGTTCCCATGCGGGAAGAATTGACGCGTCTGGGAATTGAAGAGCTGCGCACCGCGGCCGAGGTAGACAGCGTCCTGCCGAACCATCCCGGCTCCACCATGGTCGTGGTCAACTCGATTTGCGGATGCGCTGCCGGCCGCATGCGCCCCGCCGTACGTCTTGCCCTGCAGCACGCCACCAAACCCGGCAAGGTGGTTTCCGTGTTCGCTGGTCAGGACCGGGAGGCGACCGAACGCGCCCGCGCCTATTTCACCGGCTATCCGCCCTCTTCGCCTTCAATCGGCATCCTTCGTGACGGCAAACTCGTTTACATGATGCAACGCAGCCAGATCGAAACCCGCGAAGCGCACGCCATTACCGCCGATCTGAAAGCTGCTTTCGATCAGCATTGCGCCGCCGCGACGGCCCGCTAACGCGTCTCACGCGCTTTGTGGTCTAATGCCCTTTTCCGAAAATACCATGAACCGTCTTTTCACTTTGCTCTTCGTGCTCTCTCTGACGGCCTGGGCCGCGGATCCCTGGAGTACACCGTCCAGCCAGATCGACGCCGTCTATCCGCAGGTCGAATCGCTCTATCTCGACTTACACCGCAATCCGGAGCTTTCCTTTCACGAGGAGAAGACTGCCGCCAAGATTGCTGAGCAACTGCGCAAGCTCGGCTATGACGTGACCACCGAAGTGGGAGGCACGGGTGTGGTCGGAGTGCTAAAGAACGGCTCCGGTCCCACGGTGATGCTTCGCGCCGAACTTGACGCCTTGCCCGTGCCGGAAAAAACCGGCCTTGCCTACGCCAGCCACGTCACCACGAAGAACGATCAGGGCGTCGAAGTACCGGTCATGCATGCGTGTGGGCACGACTTGCACATGGCGATCGGCATCGGAACGGCCGCGCTTCTGGCGCAGAACAAGGACCGCTGGCGCGGCACGTTTATCTATGTCGGCCAGCCCGCCGAAGAGCGCGTTGGTGGCGCCAAGGCCATGATGAAAGATGGCCTGTTTACCCGCTTTCCTAAGCCCGACTTCGCCGTCGCCGTGCACGACACGAACGGACTCCCCGCGGGCAAGGTCAGCTACACGCCCGGCTTCAGCGCTTCGAATTCCGATTCGGTGGACGTAACCGTTTACGGCGTTGGTGGCCACGGCTCGGCCCCTCAAACCACGGTGGACCCGATCGTGATCGCAGCGCGAACCATCGTGACCTGGCAGACGATCGTGGCGCGCGAGATTGATCCGCAGGAGCCGGCCGTCATCACCGTGGGCTCCATCCACGGTGGCACCAAGCACAACATCATTCCCGATGAAGTCCATATGCAGTTGACCGTGCGCTCCTACAAAGATGAGGTTCGCAAACATCTGCTTGCCGCGATTGAGCGGATTGCGGTAGCGGAAGCCGCGGCCGCCGGTGCTCCGAAAAAACCGCTCGTCCAACTCACCGACAGCGTTGGCGCGGTGTACAACGATCCTCAACTGACCAACCGCCTCGCCGAACGGCTGCAGCAGGTTTTCGGAGTTGCGAACGTCCAGCTTGAGCGTCCGATGATGTGGAGCGACGATTTCGCCGAATACCGATCTGGGGGCGTGCCCAGCACCATGATCGAATTGGGCGCGGTCAATCCCGCAAAATTCCAGGAGGCGAAAAAGAGCGGCGAGTCGCTTCCCAGCCCCCATTCCCCGTTCTTTGCCCCCGACCGCGAGCCCAGCCTGAAAACCGGCATCGCGGTGGAGATGGCCGCCCTGCTCGAATTGCTGGGCAAGCCCTAAGTAGAGACGCGGCTTGCCGCGTCTCTCTAGCAAGCTGCGGAAAGACTCAACGAATGTATGGATCAACGTGAAAGAGCGGCCCTTCAGGGCCGCGTCAGCCGGTTGGAATACATACGGGCTTCAGCCCCTGTGGTCGCCTTCCTCGGCGAATTGAGTTTTTCGGCGGCCGCCTAGAACCGGGAAAAGCGGGGAAAAGCGGGGACACCCATACTCCGCGTACTCAATAATGGGGAATACTGCGACGTGGTGGGTGTTGTGGTACGGTGAGCATCATGGCCCGGATACCGGCAATAACGGTCAGAACTGCGAATGCAGCAAGAAGTGAAAACGTGGATATTTTGAAGAATATTGAGATGCGGCTGGTTTACCGCCTGCCCTTTCTGCATGCCTGCATTTGCCTGGCGGCACTCCTTGGCTGCGTGGCGCCGAAACTTTCGTTTTTGATGGGGGGGCCTTCTTGTACTATTTTGGTTGGACTTACCAGCCAGCCTCTTGGCGCTCTGGTTTTCAATGGGCAATCATGAACTGCTTGCCATTTTGTGCCTTCTCTTCCTCGGTACGCTGCAATGGTACGTCTTCGGGCGTGGGATTGAGATCACTATTGAGAAATTCAGGAAGAGGAATCAAGGGGCCGAGTGACGCAGACCACGTTCCCCTCGACACTGGTTGAGACCTACGGCTACGACGCGATCGGCAACCTGCTCTCCAAGACCGACCGCAAGAACCAGACGATCCAGTATGTTTATGACGCGCTGAACCGGCTGACGAGCAAGACATATCCAGATTCAACCAGCGCGAACTACGTGTACGACTTGGTGGGCAAGATCCAGCAGGTGACCGATCCGACGGGCGCCTACGGTTTTGCCTACGACAACATGGGACGCCTGATCGGTACGACCACGCAGTACTCGTTCCTGCCGGGCTTCAACTTCCAGAACAGCTACACCTACGACGCGGCGTCGAACCGCAAGACCCTGACCGCGCCCGACGGC
>JACQDD010000275.1 GCA_016201265.1 Terriglobales bacterium
CAGCATGCAGAGCACGATCAGCATGCGGCCGAGGTCGGCGGCGATCATGACGTGTTTGCGGCGCAGGCGATCGTTCAAGACTCCAGCGGTCGGGCCGATGAGCGTCTGTGGCAACACCTGAAGAACCAGCGCCAGGGCGACTGACCCGGCCCGCCCGGTGAGTTGCAACAGCAGGTTATAGATGGCCAGGGTATAGAACCAGTCGCCGATCTCGCTGACTATCTGCGCGCCCCACAGGCGGCGGAAGTTGCGGTTTCCGCGCAGCAAGCGCAGGTAGTGGGCAAACGAAACCGGACTGATTTCCAGTTCAGGAGCAGGTTCCATGTCGGGGCGAGGTCAAAGGCTCACAGCATACCGGAACAGCCCAAAGACCGCACCAGCGGGCGAAATCCGAGGGTAGCAGCCAAAATGTGCAAAGGGCTGCGCATGAGGGGGGGTCGGCCTCGGAAAAATCTTCACACTGCCAAAAAATGTCAGCCGATTTGTCCCGAAAACGGCCTGTTTGAACAGTTCGTGAAAACCGCCGAGTTGGAAAACAGCTTGCGACAGCCTAGGGGAAAGGAGTTTCACCCGTGCGCACCTTCGGCCCCGCCGTGCTGATCTTGATATTGGTTGTGAATTCCTCTGCCGCTCCTACTGTCGTTCACGCCTCTTCGGTCCCCGAACCCGGCCTGCTACTTCTGCTGGGCGGAGGCTTGGTCGGACTGGCTACCCTGATTCGCCGCCGTTTCAGCGAGTAACCCTACCCGCGCTTTCCGTTTGAAACCAGATCCAGAAAATACCGGTGGATCCGGGGATCGTCGCTGAGCTCGGGATGGAAGGTGGCGGCGAGGGTCTTCCCTTTGCGAACCATCACGGGATCGCGGCCTTCGGTGGCGACTACCTCCACGTCTTTTCCTACGCGCTCGATCCTGGGGGCGCGGATGAAGACCATCTCGATGGGATCGTTCAAGAACTGCCCTTCGCGGATCGAGCTGTCCGCCTGGCGGCCGTAGGCATTACGGCGGACGGTGATGTCGAGCGCGCCGAGGCCGGCCTGCTTGGGGTTCTCAACTTCGGTGGCGAGCAGGATGGCTCCAGCGCAGGTGCCGAAGGTCGGCTTGGCGTGGACGAAATCTTTGAGCTTGGCGACGCCGTCCTCGCCCAGAAGCTTGAGAAAAGTGCTCGACTCGCCGCCGGGGATAACGAGACCGGCGATGCCATCAAGTTGCTCCGGCTTCTTGACGAGAACGACTTCGGCGCCGAGTTCTTCGAGACGGCGGCGGTGAGCGTCGAAGTCGCCTTGGAGGGCTAGCACTCCGATTTTCATGGCAATCCCTTAACCACAGGGGACACAGGGTTACACAGAGGGATCGAGACTTCCCCTGTGTAACCCTGTGTCCCCTGTGGTTCAGCACTTCGTCTTACCACCCGCGCGTTTGCAGCATGTGGGCTTCGTCGAGGGCGGAGACGGCCAGGCCCTTCATCGCGCCGGCCAGGTCCTCGCTGACTTCAAGCAACACTTTAGGATCGTTGAAGTGTGTGGCGGCCTTCACGATGGCGCGGGCGCGGCGCTCGGCTTCCGCCGGTGGAGCGAACGCGCAGTTTTGATCGTACGAATGCTTCTCTTCACATTGCGTACAGGACGTGCGTTTTCCCATGAAGATGCCGGATCCGACGAACACCGCCTCGGCACCCAACTGCATGACCAGCGATGCATCCGCCGGAGTGGCAATGCCGCCGGCCGAGAAGTTCGGCACGGGGAGCTTGCCGTCGCGCGCGACCATCTTCACCAGCTCGTACGGCGCCTGATGTTCCTTTGCCTTGGCGTAGAGTTCCTGTTCGCTTAGGACGGTCAGGATTTTCATCTCCTGCACAATCTGGCGGATGTGTTTCACGGCGTGCACGACGTCGCCGGTACCGGCCTCGCCCTTGGTGCGGATCATGCACGCGCCTTCGGCGATCCGCCGCAGCGCCTCTCCCAGATTCCGCGCGCCGCACACAAACGGAACAGTGAAGGCGTGTTTGTCCACGTGATGCGCTTCGTCGGCCGGCGTGAGCACTTCGGACTCGTCAATGTAGTCCACGCCGAGCTCCTGCAGAATTTGCGCCTCGGCGAAGTGGCCGATGCGGCACTTGGCCATGACCGGGATGCTCACGGTCGCCATGATCTCGCGGATCTTCTTGGGCGAGGCCATGCGGGCGACGCCGCCTTCGGCGCGGATTTGCGCAGGGACGCGCTCCAGCGCCATGACCGCCACGGCGCCGGCTTTTTCGGCAATTTCGGCCTGGCGGGCATCCGTGACGTCCATGATGACGCCACCCTTGAGCATTTCGGCCAGGCCGGTCTTCAGGCGAAGGCTGGTGGTGGTGTGACCGTTGTTTTGCGACATGATGCTTCTCCTTGGAGGCGACAAATGCCGCTCCCTTTCTTTCGCCCTTTCGGGGCTGGATCTTCAGGGCTGCGGGTTCCCACAGCTTGCGCCGTGGGCTGCATTCTTTCGCCCCTTCGCGGCTGGGGCTGCTGTAGCCGCTAATCGCGTGGCTACTCCGCAGACATCGCTACGTAGGAAGATAACTCTGTGAGTGGTATTCTTGATATGTCCATTTAGCGTCGTCTGTCCATACCACTTCTATGCCGCGCGAAACCACTTCCCTGCCCTTGAGTCTGCCGGCCCCGGCGACCCGAGGACCCCTGTATCGCTGGCTATACGAACAGCTGCGGGCGGCGATCCTGGCAGGTCGGCTGCGACCTGGCGCACGGTTGCCCGCGACGCGCGATCTGGCGGTGGCGTACGGACTCTCCCGCGCTACGATTATCACGGCCTTTGAACAACTGAAGGCAGAAGGGTACGTTGAGGGGAGGACGGGCTCGGGCACGTACGTCAGCCAAATTCTCCCGGAGCAGTTGTTGCAGGTTGGGGGCATGCGGCACGAGGGCAAGCTGCCTCACCGGCGGATCTCGCTTTCGTCGTACGCAAAGCGTCTGCGGCCCTTTCGGTCAGGGGCCCCGCAGGCGGTGCGGGCGTTTCGTCCGAATCAGGCGGCGCTCGACCTGTTTCCGACAACGCTATGGGCGCAGGTGGCGGCTCGGCGGCTGCGGCGGGTTTCCACCAGGCTTCTCGCGGGCGGTGAGACGTTGGGATATCGTCCGCTGCGCGAGGCCGTCGCCGAATACCTGAATACATCGCGTGGCGTGAAATGCACGGCCGACCAGGTACTGATTGTCTCGGGTGCGCAGGAGGGACTCGATCGCACGGCGCGGCTGCTGCTCAATCCAGGAGAACACGCGTGGATGGAGGAGCCTGGATATCCGGGAGCGGCGGCAGTGTTGCGCGCTGTGGGGGCGAAAATCTGCGGTGTACCGGTCGATTCCGAGGGATTGGATCTGGAGCGAGGTATCAGGCGCTGGCCGCGTCCAAAGCTCGTGTATGTCACACCGGCGCACCAGTTCCCGCTGGGCGTCACCATGAGTCTGCGGCGGCGGCTGGCGCTGCTGGAGTGGGCGCGCAAGGCAGGCGTGCTGATCTTCGAAGACGACTACGACAGCGAATATCGTTACTCGGGTCGGCCGGTGCCGGCTTTGCAGGGGCTGGATCGCGCCGGGGTTGTGCTCTTTGGGGGCAGCTTCAGCGCCGTGATGTTCCCTGCCCTGCGGTTGGGGTATCTCGTGGTCCCGCCGGAGATGGTGGATGTCTTTGCCGCAGCACAGTCGGTCAGCACGCACCATCCACCGCTGTTGGGACAAGCAGTGCTGTGCGACTTCATCAGCGAAGGGCATTTTGCACGGCATATCCGGCGCATGCGCGAGGTTTATGCCGAACGGCTCGGCGTTCTGTTGAAGGCCGCACGAGAGAAACTGGATGGAGTTGTGGAAATTTCGAACGTTGAAGCCGGATTGCAGACAGTGGGCTGGCTGCGAGGTGGAATCGCGGCGGAGGATGTGGCACGGGCGGCGGCAGAAAAGAATGTGGAAGTCATGCCACTGCGGCGGTACGCCTTCGGGCGTGCGCCGGGTAATGGCATCGTGTTGGGATTTGCAGCGGTGGAGCCGAAAGAGCTAAAGCGCGGAGTGGAAGAACTGGCGGCCGTGCTGCGGACTTAGTCTGTGTGGGGCGGACACTCTTGTCCGCCAAACGTGTACGCTGAAAATCTGCCGCCGTTCCTTGGCGCAGGCGGCAGGCGGACAAGAGTGTCCGCCCCACACTTACCGATCCACGAACTTCGCGAACATCTTGTGGGGATCAATCGCGATGAATAATCCCTGGCCGCGGGCCAGCACTTCCCCTTTCGCGTTCAGGATCTCGGCCATGTTGATGTGCTGGCGGCCCTTCACTTTCACTTCGCGCGATTCGACGCGCAGCGGCTTGTTCAGCGGCACCGGCTTCAGATAGTTGACGGTGATTTCCGCGGTCATCGCAACCACGTGGCGCAGCTTGTTCACCTTGCCCATGGCTTCGTCGAGGATGGTGGCGATGATGCCACCGTGGCAGTGTCCGGGCGGGCCGGTGTAGCGCTTGCCCAGACGGAAGCGGGAGACGAAGCAGTCGCGTTCTTCGTCATAGATGAAGCGCAGGCGCATGCCGTCGGGATTGTTCTTGCCGCAGGCGAAGCAGTAGTTCTTTTGCAGGCGGACGTAGCGGGTGTCGTGCCCACGGGCGGGCTTCTTGGCAGCCATCGGGGAAGATTCTATCGTGAGATCTTGATGATGAGTTGAAGGGGTTGGCAGGACGGGCGAGGGCGCCCGTCCCTCCACAGGCCATTGCCTAGTCGTAGTACTCCAACCCCAAATGCGTGATCAACTCTTCGCCCTTCAGATGGCGGAGCGTGTTCTTCAGCTTCATGAGCTGGATGAACAGGTCGTGCTCGGGATAGAGGCCGGGCGCGGTCATCGGGCTCTTGAAGTAGAAGCTCAGCCATTCCTGAATGCCGAGGCGGCGCAGTTCCGGAGTGCGTTGTGCGAGGTCGAGGAAGAGGACGAGATCGAGCACAATGGGCGCGGCGAGGATGGAGTCGCGGCAGAGGAAGTCGACTTTGATCTGCATCGGATAGCCGAGCCAACCGAAGATATCGATGTTGTCCCAACCCTCTTTGTTGTCACCACGAGGCGGGTAATAGTTAATGCGAACCTTGTGGAAGATGTTGCCGTAGAGTTCGGGGTAAAGTTGCGGCTGCAGAATGTGCTCCAACGCTCCGAGCTTTGATTCTTCCTTGGTCTTGAACGACCCGGGATCGTCAAGAACCTCGCCGTCGCGGTTGCCGAGAATGTTGGTCGAATACCATCCGCTCAGTCCGAGCAGGCGCGCCTTGAAAGCCGGGGCCAGCACGGTCTTAATCAGCGTCTGGCCGGTCTTGAAATCTTTACCGCAGATCGGAACTTCCTGCTCGCGCGCGAGTTCGAGCATGGCGGGAACGTCCACGGTCAGGTTGGGCGCGCCGTTGGCGAAGGGTACGCCTTCCTTCAGCGAGGCGTAGGCATAGATCATCGAGGGTGCGATCGACTCGTCATTATCCTTCATCGCCTTTTCCAGAGACTTCACGCTCTGGTGCGCGGCGGTCGGCTCGATGAAGGTTTCGGTCGAAGCGCACCAGATGGTGACCAGGCGGTCGGCGCCACTTGACTTACGGAAGTCGCGGATGTCCTGGCGCAACTGTTCCGCCAGTTCCAGCTTGTTCTTCCCTTTCTTGACGTTCGGTCCGTCGATCTTCTTGACGTAGTTGTGGTCGAAGACGGCCTTCAGCGGCTTGATGGAACTGAGGCGTCCCTTGACCTTGCCGAGAAGATCGCGCTCCAGCACGCCGGCTTTGGCGTCGGCGGCGTACATGTCGTCTTCGAAAATGTCCCAGCCGGTGAAGACGAGGTCGTTCAGGGTGGCGAGGGGAACGAATTCCTTGATTTTGGGAGAGCGGCCTTCGGTACGTTTGCCCAGGCGGATCGTACCCATCTGGGTGAGCGATCCGATGGGGTGGGCGATTCCCTTGCGCACGGCTTCCACGCCCGCGACGAACGTCGTGGCGACCGCGCCCATACCGGGCATCATGACGCCGAGTTTGCCCTTGGCGGGCTGGATTTCGGAATTCTGGGACCGGCCTTGCGTATTCACTTCGGCGCGCGCCGGCTTACTGCCATTCTTGCGGGGTGTGGGCATTTGCGATCAGTCCTTATGGCTTCAATGAGATGTAGGCAAACAGGTATGTTCTCTCATTTGCGGGCAGCATTGCAAACAAACAAGAATCGTACGGCACAAATTGTGTATCCAGTGGAGCCGCTCCGTACTTTAGTTGCGCTTCTTGATCTCCAACCGGTGAGCGCTGATCGACAGGAGTCGCTATGATTAGACCGCATGTCCGACAAGATTGCAGTGATCACCGGGTCTTCCAGTGGCATCGGCTTGCTGACGGCGGTGGAACTGGCCAAGGCAGGGTATCGGGTAGTGGCCACAATGCGGGACGTGGGGCGTCGAGGTCGTCTGGACGACGCTGCCGCTGCCACAGGTGCCGCCGCGAACATCGACGTCCGCCGCCTTGACGTCACCGACTTCGGTACCATCCCCGCCATTGTCGATGCAGTGGTCCGCGAATACGGTCGCATTGACGTGCTGGTGAACAACGCCGGCTTTGCCGTGGCTGGGTTCGCTGAGGATATGAAGCTGGAAGAAATCCGCATGCAGTTCGAGACGAATTTCTTCGGACAAGTGGCGATGACACAGGCGGTGCTGCCGGTGATGCGGCGGCAGCAATCCGGGCACATCATCATGGTGTCTTCCATCGCGGGGCTGCATGGGACAGTGTCGATCTCGAGCTATTCCGCCTCGAAGCATGCGCTCGAAGGCTGGACGGAATCGCTGCGGCTGGAAGTGAACGGACTCGGCATCCGCGTGGCCCTGGTTGAGCCGGGCTCGTTTCAGACTGATATCTGGACACGAGGCGCGGTGATGGGTGAGAAGGCGACGAAAGCAACCTCCCCGAACTTCCAGCGCAGCTTGCGGATGCGCGAACGGGTTCAGTCTGTCCCTAAGGGCGACCCGATAGGAGTTGCCAAGTTAATTGCCGCGATCGCGCAAAACCCTAATCCGAAGCCGCGCTACGTGGTTGGACGGGATGCCAAGATCCAACTTGCCCTGAAGCGTGTCCTCCCATGGAAGTGGCACGAGAAGCTGGTGGCGAACTTTCTGAAACTCGACGGTTAAGCCTCCGCCTATTTCCCTTCCAGGTCCACGCTGCGGATCGGCACATCCCAGTGCCCATCCAGAATCGCGAAACGTCGCTGTTCCTCTCTCTGGTACGTCGCCTGATCGGGATAAAGTTGCTTCTTCAGGGCGTCTTCGTCGAAGGGCTCATTCGCCGCGGCCGAGTTCTTGAACACGATGGTGACGCGGTAGTCCCAGCGGCCGTCTTCGGTCGTGTGATAGCGGGGCTGGTCCATCCAGACTTTGAGCATGCGGCCCATTTCGACCTGCTTCTTCAGAAGCGGGTAGTGGTTCTTCTTGAAGAGTTGCAGGAACTCGTCGGCGTTGCCCCACTTGGCCTTGTAATAGTATTCGACCACGAAGGGCTTGCCGGAAGTGTCGGCGGTTTGGGCAGGCAAGGTCGCCGGAAGTATTGTCAGCGCCAGCAACGCGAACAGGAATCGCAATTTCATGAAGGTCTCCGAGGGGTGATTGTCGCATGGTTTGGGACAGTGCGGGGACGGGCGTATCGCCCGTCCTGTCCGGGCCGAAGACCCGGACCCACACAGCCCGATGCTAGAATCGAGTGTGGCTGCTGATTCTATCCGCCTGATTGCCGTTGATATTGACGGCACCTTGCTCAATCCTCAATTCCAGATTTCGGAGACGGACCTGGCGTCGCTCGGTAGTGCGCACGCGCAAGGGATCGAAGTCATTCTCGTGACCGGGCGGCGGCACACGTTTGCGCTGCCGATTGCGAAGCAGCTTGGTTTCGATCTCTGGCTGATCTGCTCGAATGGCGCCGTTACTCGCTCGCTGGCGGGCGAGACCTTTCACCGCGACATGCTACCCCAGCAAACTTGCCGCGATCTTTGCGGCGTGATGCAAGAATTCCGGGGACAAACCGTTCTTACTTTTGACAAGGACGGCCGCGGCGCCATCGTCCTGGAACATCTTCAGCACCTCGAAGGCAGCATCCAGCGCTGGCTGGAGAAGAACATGGAGTACATCGAGTTCGTGGTTCCGATCGAAAATGCGCTGACCACAGACCCGGTGCAGGCGATGTTCTGCGGGCCGGTGGCACTAATGCAACAGGCATTGCGGATTCTCGGGGGCAGCGGCTTGCCCATAACCGTCCTGCGTACGGAATACCCGGGGCGGGACCTCTCGATCGTGGACGTGCTGAACGCGGGCTGCTCCAAAGGACACGCGCTGGAGCGCTGGGCCGTTTACCGGGGGATTCCGCGCGAACAGGTCATGGCCATCGGTGATAACTACAACGACATCGAAATGCTTGCCTTCGCCGGGCGGCCTTTTATCATGGAGAATGCGTCGCAGGAATTGCGCGGACGGGGATGGACGCTCACGCGTTCGAACGCGGAGAGTGGCGTGGCAGCGGCCATCGAGCATGTGCTGCGCGGAACTCCGCTGCGACCTGTATTAACCAGAGCGGAATGACCATGATGGGACCAATGCGGATCGCACGGGGCGCGGTGCTGCTCAACGCGTTGACCATCCTCCTGATTCCACATCTTGCCGCGGCTGCCGACCTCGCACTTCTCCGCAACGGCTTCACTATCCGCCACGAGCACCGCCAGGTACTGGGAGAGAATACGCGTCTGTTCTTGGAAGCCGGCGAGTCCAGCTACATTGACGTGCCGACGGCGGAGATCGAAGGCTTCGAAAAGGATCTGACGCTGCCACGGGCTCCGAGGTCCTCTCCGGCGGGATCGACGTCTACGCCGGACCTGAATCAAGTCGTGAACTCGGCCAGCGCCGCTTACCACCTCGATCCCGACCTGGTGAACAGCGTGATCCACGCCGAAAGCGGATTCAATTCGCGCGCGGTGTCGCGGAAGGGCGCGCAAGGATTGATGCAGCTTATGCCGGGCACCGCGGGACGGCTGGGAGTGACCAACCCGCTTGATCCGCAGGCCAATGTGGGCGGCGGCACTCGGTACCTGCGGCAACTGCTGGAGCGCTATAACTTCGACCTGGTGAAAGCGCTGGCGGCGTACAACGCCGGACCGCTGCGAGTGGAGCAGTATCGCGGCGTGCCACCGTATCGCGAGACGCGGGCGTATGTGGCCCGGGTCGTCCGCGAATACAACCGGAAGAAGATTGCGCAGGAGAAGCAGGCGGCAGTGCCGACAAAAGTAAATCGTGCGCGGAAGACCGCGTCTGCAAATCCCTCAGGGGTTAAAGCCCGTCTCGATAACGGGGCGGAGCGGCACGACTGAGGTTGTACCGTTCCAGTTCTCACGTTGACCCTTCCTGTTCTCTCATTTACCTTCATGTGGGGCCGTGCCCGGCGCGCTGCGCTATTCCCTGAATCCGCACCCCATGAAAAAGAAATACGTTGTTTATGCCGCAGTGTTCCTGGTGCTGGTGGTGCTGATCTATCTGCAATTCCGCACCTGGCAGAATTTTGACTGGGCGCGCTTCCGCGAGACGCGGCCGCAAAAATGGTTTCATATCGCGCATGGGGTAGCGTTGATCTACCTGGCCTACGTGGTGCGGGCGATCCGTTGGAAGATTTTTCTGCGGCCAGTGCGGCCCCAAGCTACATCCTTGAGCCTGGTTGCGCCCACCGTCATCGGGTTCACCGGACTGGCTCTGCTCGGCCGGCCCGGGGAGTTGATTCGGCCGTATCTGATCGCGCGCCGGCAGGATTTGAGCTTCTCTTCTCAACTAGCGGTGTGGGCTGTAGAACGTATCTTCGACATCGGCGCCTTCACAGTGTTGCTGGTGATCACGATCTTTCTGGCGGAGGGTCCGCGCGAACTGCCCTTGTACAGCTACTTCCAGAAGGGTGGTCTGCTGCTGGCCGCACTGGTGGTGGGAATGGTGTTGGGTGCGATGGCGGTCCGCGCGAAGGGCGACGGCATCGCCAACTGGGTGGAGCGCCGCTTCTCGCACCTGCCCGCCAACCTGGGACACAAGATCGCCATGCGCGTTCGCGAGTTTCACAGCGGGCTGGATACGATCCACGGGCCGGTGTCGCTGATCGCGTTGATTGTGCTCTCGCTCGCCATGTGGTTCATGATTATCATGGCCTACCAGGACGTGGCTCACTCCTACGGCGTGGAAGCGCTGGAGATCCAGCGATCGCAAGTGCTGGTGCTGATGGGCGCAAGCATGATCGGCTCCCTGGTGCAACTGCCGGGCGTGGGAGGCGGGTCGCAACTGGCTACGATCGCAACGCTGGAGCGGGTATTCGATGTCCCCAAAGAACTCGCCGCCAGTTGCGGCATCATGCTGTGGCTGGTGACGTTCGTGGCCGTGGTGCCGGTGGGACTGTTTCTGGCGCACCGGGAGCGACTGTCGCTGCGCAAGCTGTCGGAGGAAACGGCGGAGGCGGAGGAAGCAGAGCCGGTGGAGAACGCATCCTGAGGGGCAAACCGGCCGCCTGCTACAATTACTGGTATTCCTGAGCGGAACTAAGCGCCATGAAGTGCCCCTTCTGCGGGTTTGAAAATGACAAGGTGGTCGATTCGCGCGAAAGCAAGGAAGCGGATTCGATCCGCCGCCGCCGCGAGTGCCTGAAGTGCGAGAAGCGCTTTACGACCTACGAGCGTATTGACGAAATCCCCTACATGGTGGTGAAGAAAGACGGGCGGCGGGAGCGCTTTGACCGCCAGAAGGTCCTGAACGGCCTGATGCGCGCCTGCGAGAAGCGGCCGGTGCCGATCAGCAAGCTCGAGCAGATCGTCAATGAGGCCGAGGCGTTCGTCATCGAGTCGCCGGAGCGCGAGCGCAAGACCAGCGAACTCGGCGAACTGATCATGAGCCGGCTGCGGCGGTACGACAAAGTCGCATATGTTCGCTTTGCTTCGGTGTATCTGGATTTCAAGGACGTGCAGGAGTTCATGGCGGAGTTGAAGGATCTGCTGAAGACCAGGGAAACCACCGAGCCGAAAGGTAAGGCAACGGCAAGAAATTGAGGCATTGAGCCCTTGAATCATTGAGACATTGATTTCATTCATCCCATTACCCAATGAATCAATGCCTCAATGATTCAATGACTCAATTGCTCTTATGACTTCTCTGGACAAAGCGGCGGAGCTTAAGCTGCGCACGAAGTCGTTTGCTATCCGGATTGTCAATCTTTTTCGTGCTCTCCCTCGTTCCCCGGATGCTCAGACTCTCGGTAAGCAGGTTCTACGGTCGGGCACATCGGTTGCAGCGAACTATCGGGCGGTCTGTCGCGCGCGATCCAAGGCTGAATTCATCGCCAAAATGGGTATTGTGCTCGAGGAGGCCGATGAAACGGTTTTCTGGTTGGAACTTCTGGGCGAAACCGGAATCGTTCGCGCCCAGAGAACACGAGACCTGCTGAAGGAGGCCAACGAACTCGTCGCCATCTTCGGAGCATCGTTGCGCACATCCAAGCAGAGTGGTTCGGAATGATTCAATGATTCAATACTCAAATGCCTCAATCTCATAAAGTCACCCTCATCCCCGGCGACGGCATTGGCCCGGAAGTCACGCAGGCCGCGGTCCGCATACTGGAAGCGACGGGCGTCAAGTTCGAATGGGAAAGCTTTGCGGCTGGGGCGGAGGCCTTCGAAAAGTACAAGGAGTACATCCCGAAGGAACTCACCGAATCGATTGAGCGGACCCGCGTCGGGCTGAAAGGGCCGGTGACCACGCCGATTGGCGGCGGCTTCTCCAGCATCAACGTGGAGCTGCGCAAGCGTTTTGAACTGTTCGCGAACTTTCGCCCGATCCGTAACCTGCCGCACATTCCCACGCGCTATCCGGATGTGGATTTGATCATCTTCCGCGAGAATACCGAGGGGCTGTATTCCGGGATCGAGCACGAAGTAGTGCCGGGCGTGGTCGAAAGCTTAAAGATCATCACGGAAAAGGCTTCCACGCGCATCTCCCGTTTCGCCTTTGAGTACGCGCGCAACAACCAGCGCAGGAGGATTCATTCGATCCACAAGGCGAACATTATGAAGATGTCGGACGGCCTGTTCTTGCGTTGTTCTCGGGCCGTTTCGAAGGAGTATCCGGAAATCACTTACGGCGAACATATCGTGGACAACACCTGCATGCAGCTGGTGATGAATCCGTATCAGTACGACATCCTGCTGATGGAGAACCTGTACGGCGACATTGTTTCCGATCTGTGCGCGGGGCTGGTGGGCGGGTTGGGGCTGGTGCCGGGCGCGAATTTCGGGCACGAGTGCGCCATTTTCGAAGCCGTGCATGGTTCGGCCCCGGATATCGCCGGGAAGAACATCGCCAACCCCACCGCCGTGCTGCGCTCGGCGTTGCTGATGCTGCGCCACCTGGGCGAGCACGATGCCGCGCTGAAAATTAGTAACGCTTTGGACCACGTGTACCGCGATCGCAGCAAGCTGACGCGGGACGTGGGCGGCACGGCCGGGACATCGGAATTCGCAGACGCTGTGATTGCGGCCATCCAGAGCCAGAAATCCGCCACCCTCTCGCCGGTGCATTGAAATCTACCCGAAGCCGGCAGCACGCTTTGCCGCCGATTGCCACTGCTCTTCTGCTAGAATGACGTGTTTGCCAGCTCAACAAGGCGCGGACTGTAGCTCCGCGTCGCCAGGTTTACCGTGGGGACCGATCTGAAGTCCATCGCCGTTCCGTACCATCGCGGGCTGCACCGCTTTGCCATCTTTACTTCTTTCGTCACGCTCGCGCTGATCGTCGCCGGCGCGCTGGTGACCAGCAATGACGCTGGTCTTTCCGTTCCGGATTGGCCGACCAGCTTCGGCTCGTGGTACAAAATGCCGCAAATGGTTGGCGGCATCGTGTACGAGCATGGCCACCGCATGGTGGCGGAGTTCGTGGGACTGCTGACGATCGTCTTAGCGGTGTGGACTTGGCGGGTGGAAAAGCGGCGTTGGCTGCGGTGGCTGGGCCTGGCAGCGCTGGCAACAGTGATTGCGCAAGGAGTCCTCGGCGGCATCACGGTTCTCTTTTACCTTCCCCCTGCCATCTCGACCGCGCACGCGGCCCTGGCCCAGACGTTCTTCTGCATCGCAGTTGCGATTGCCGTGTTCACCGGGCGCAGGTGGGTCGAGGAGCAACCGCGGGTTGAGCTGGATGTACGGCGCCCTTCCCTGTTCACGCTGACCCTGCTTTCGATTTTCGTGCTCTATGTGCAGTTGATCCTGGGCGCGATGTTCCGCCACAACGGACTGAGCTGGTGGCCGCACGTGGTGCACGCTGGCGTTGTGGCCATCGTACTGTCGTGGACCGCGATTCGCGCCATTTCCGTTTACCCGCAGACCGATGCGGTCCGGCGTCCCGCGATCATGATGTTGAGCCTGATGGTGGCGCAGCTATGCCTCGGGTTCCTGGCCTTCATCACGCGCGTCATGTGGGGCCGTGATGCGGCCCAACCCGAACTGCCCATGGTGATCTCTACCGTAGTCCACGTCGCGGTTGGGGCCCTGCTGCTCGCCACAACCGTCATATTGGCCATCCAGGTGTGGCGGCACGTTCCCGTCTCTTTCGCAGAGCGCGTTCCCGGACGGGAACAGAAACCGGTCGTCGCGTGAGGAGCCACTTGCAGTTCTCTCCCGGCGCCAGCGGCCGAATCCAAACGCTGCTGCGTGACTACGCCGAACTCACCAAGATGCGTGTGACAACGCTGATCGTCATGACCGCCTGGTGCGGCTTCTACTTTGGAGCGCTGAAGAATGGTGTCACGTCCGTTTCCTGGAGCCTGTTCCATGCGCTCCTGGGGATTGGTCTGGTCTCGGGCGGAACGGCGGCCTTGAACGAGGTCATGGAATACGAAGTGGACGCGCGCATGCGCCGCACTGCGGGGCGTCCGCTGCCTTCGGGACGCATGAGCCTGCTGCACGGAACGATTGCGGGTGTGCTGCTCACCGTCGGCGGCGCTTTCTACCTGGCGTTCGCCACCAACGCGTTGACCGGCCTACTGGCGCTGGCGACAGCCTTTGTTTATCTGGCGGCCTATACGCCGCTGAAACGAATCCATCCCATCTGCACCTTTGTCGGCGCCATTCCGGGGGCGATGCCCGGGGTGCTCGGCTGGGCAGCGGCGCGCGGACATCTGGAGTGGGGCGCGCTGGTCATGTTCGCCATCGTGTTCTTCTGGCAGTTCCCGCACTTCTATTCCATCGCCTGGCTGTATCGCGAAGACTATGCTGCCGGCAGTATCCGTATGCTTCCCGCCATCGAGCAGGACGGAAGCGCGACCGGGCGCCGGATTCTGCTCTACTCGCTGGGGCTGATTCCGGTAAGCCTGGCGCCGGTAGTTTTCGGTATGTCGGGCAGGGTCTACGCTGCGGGCGCGATTGTGATGGGAGTCGCTCTTTGCTATTTTGGTGCCCGGCTGGCCCGGCTTGGGCTGCCCATGAATGCGCCCCGATCGAAGCAACGGGCACAGCAACTCCTGCAAGCTAGCGTGATTTACCTCCCGTTGTTGTTCGCGCTGATGATGATCAACGTCGTAAAATAGCCTGTGACCCCGAAATCGAGTGCCATCGAGCTCGCGCCTCCAGAACCGCAGGCCCTTCGAGTCGGCGCGGTAATTTCGGTGCGCGATCTCGTACACCGCTATCAGGACCGGACCGCGCTCGACGGGATTTCTTTTGACGTGCGCCCGGCGGAACTGTTCGGGCTCCTCGGCCCCAACGGAAGCGGCAAGACCACCCTGTTTCGCATTCTCTCTACCCTGATGTTGCCCAGCGCCGGCGCCGCACAAATCGCGGGCCTCGACGTGGTTCGTGAGCCGGGAAGCTTGCGCCGACATATCGGCGTCGTTTTTCAGGCTCAGAGCGTGGATCCCAAGCTGACCGCGCACGAAAACCTCTGGCATCAGGGACATCTCTACGGCCTGCGTGGCCCGGCGCTGGAGCAGCGCATTGAAGAGATTTTGACCCGGGTCGGCCTGCTGGATCGCGCCCGCGACCGGGTGGAGACTTTCTCCGGCGGAATGCAGCGACGAATTGAACTGGCCAAGGGGCTTCTGCATCATCCCGAGGTTTTGTTGCTCGACGAACCCACCACCGGGCTGGATCCCGGCGCTAGACGAGACCTGTGGCAATACTTGCAACTCCTGCGCGATCAGGAGCACGTGTCCGTGATCGTGACCACCCACCTGATGGAAGAAGCGGAGCGCTGCGACCGTCTGGCCATCCTGAACGAAGGCAAGCTGGTGGCGCTCGGAACGCCCGCAGAGTTAACGCGCGAGATCGGCGGCGATGTAATTTTGTTGGAGGCGCGCGATCCGAAGAGACTAGCGGAGCAGATTCGGAGCAAGTTTCGTGTTGACGCCAGCGTGATGGATGCGCACGTGCGGCTGGAGATCGAAAATGGGCATCGCTTTGTGCCTGACGTCGTGGAGGCGTTTCCGGGCGAGATTCAGGCGCTGAGTGTGAGCAAGCCCACGCTCGAGGACGTGTTCATTCATCGGACGGGACATCGGTTCTGGAACGAGGAAGCCGCAAGCGAGCAGAAGGGAAAGAAGAAACGGTAAGCGATTTGGTAATTTTGTCGTCGGGTAAATTGGTAATTTCACCCTGCGCTCGTTGGTTTTGAAATTACCAATTTACCCGATTACAAAATTACAAAATATCCATGGCGACGGCATCAATCCCGGCAAGCACTCCGCAATCCGCGGGCATGGCGCTTCCCGCGTTCACGCTCTGGTGGCGCGAAGTGGTGCGCTTCTACCGGCAGCCGGCGCGGGTGGCGGGAGTGATCCTTTCTCCGCTGCTTTTCTGGATCGTTATCGGCTCGGGCTTCGGGACTTCATTTCGCTCGGGCCAGGCGACCGGGCAGCAGCATTATCTCGACTATTTCTATCCCGGCGCGCTGGTGATGATTGTGCTGTTCACCGCGATCTTCACCATGATGTCGGTGATTGAGGACCGGAACGAGGGCTTTCTGCTTTCGGTGTTGGTGGCGCCGGTGCCGCGCTCGGCGATTGTCCTCGGAAAAGTGCTAGGCGGGACCACGTTGGCGGCGATCCAGGGACTCATCTTTTTAGTATTCGCGCCGCTCGTTGGTGTGCACATGACGCTGGGCTCGTTCGGACTGATCGTACTGACCGTGTTCCTGGTGTCGTTTGCGCTGACTGCGCTGGGCTTTGCCATTGCCTGGCCGATGGATTCGACACAGGCTTTTCATGCCATCATCAATCTGTTTCTGATTCCGCTGTGGCTGCTCTCGGGCGCGCTGTTTCCACTCTCGGGCGCTTCGGGATGGATTCGCGGGGTGATGTACGTCAATCCGCTGACGTATGGCGTGGAGGCCCTGCGCACGCTGATGTATCCGGAAGCGCCCAGTTCGTTCTCCCTGACTGCGTCCATCCTGACGCTGGTGCTGTTTACGTTGTTTATGTTCGGACTGGCGTTTGCCATGGCGAATCGGAAGAAAGGCAGCGTTTAGCACTTGGCACTTAGCATTTGGCCTGGTTCTGAAAAACCAAGTGCTAAATGCCAAGTGCTAACTGCTAACTGCTAACTGCTAACGACCAACGCTCTTTCACCCATGCAACCCCTCGACATTCTCGCTCTCGCGGCACACCGCGATGATGTGGAACAGACTTGCGGCGGCACGTTGCTCAAGATGGCGGAGCGCGGATATCGCACCGGCATCCTCGATCTGACGCAGGGGGAAATGGGGACACGCGGTACCGCCGAAGACCGGGCGCGCGAAGCGGCCGAGGCGGCGCGCATTCTGAAAGTTTCATGGCGCGAGGCGCTCGACATTCCCGACGGCCGCGTCGAGAACACCTGGGAGAACCGGCTGAAGGTGGCGCGCGTGATCCGGCTGCACCGCCCCCGGTTGCTGATCCTTCCCTACTGGCAGGGACGCCATCCCGATCACTACACGGCTTCGGTCCTGGGGTACGAGGCGTGCTTTCTGGCGGGACTGGCGAAACTGGATATCAGCCATGTGCCGCCAGTCGCCGGTGCAAGCCTTTCTTTCTATGAATCCGGGGCCTTAGCTCTTGCGGGTGTGACACCGCATCGTCCGTTCAAGATCATCTATGCCAGCCTGTATCACGACGTGCGGCCGACGTTTGTGGTGGATATCACCGGCCAGTTTGAAACGCGCTTCGCCGCGCTGATGGCCTACAAGTCCCAGTACAGCGACCAGCAGGCAGGCAGCGGGATCTTCCCCGCTCAGGCTGAGATTCGGGCGCGAGTGGAATCGATGGCGCGCTATTACGGGATGCTGGGCGGCGTCACTTACGCTGAGCCGTTTGTGCAGAAAGAAGTGGGGCTGGTGGACGACCTACTGGCGATCCCGGTGAAGTCGATCTGATGTTTCACGTCACTGACTTCCATTTGCTCCTGTGTTAGTCCCATGGCATGAAGACCGCTTGGGTCGTTTCCTTGAAGTTGGCCGGCCTGGCGGTGGTGTTTCTCTGTGGGCGACTGGCGTTCAATCACAGGTTTTCGGCCTTCTCGGGCTTCGCGATAATGTGGGGAGCGGTGGCGATCGTGCCGCTCCTAGCCGTCTGTGGACGATGGCTCCTGGACCGTCGGCCCACACCCGAGCAAGCGCAGCTTCTGACGATCCCCATTCACTACCTGGAAATGATTTTGCTCGGTTGTGCGCTCATCATCGCCTTCCGGGTCGCACAAGAGCATCCCATCGCTCGGGTTCCTTTCCCACGAGCCATCAGTTGGCCCGCTATGCAGATTCTGAGTATCGTGGCAACGCTCACGGTGTTGAATCTCGCGATTCGCGGGCTGGGGCTGCCGTTCGCAGCGGTTCTGAGCAAGAAGCTCGCCACCAGCTGGCTCTACCGCCACAGCCGCAACCCCATGCTCCTGTCCTGTTTGCTGTTCTTCATCGCGGCGGCAGTGTGGCTCCAATCTCTCCACGCGATCCTGTGGACCATTCTCTGGCTTGCGCCTGCCTGGATTCTTTACGTTCGTATCTATGAAGAGCGCGAACTGGAAGTGCGCTTCGGCGAAGCCTATCTCGGCTACAAGGCCACAACGCCGTTCTTTTTGTGAGCCATGCCGGAGCCGAGTCGATGGCAGCGCTCGCTGGAACAGCTTTGTTTACTGATTAGTACTGGGCGCCCCCTCCCTACTTGGCACCCTACAATATCTCCACCCCCTCATTCGTCTACAACCGTAGAGGAAGGACGCGGCGAGCCTGGAGCGGATGGCACTCGAACAGGACCAGCGGATCTCCGACGTGGTGAAGCGGGAGCAGTCCCGGCTGCGCAACTTCATTCGCCGGCGCGTGCCCGACCCGCGCGACGCTGAGGACATTCTGCAGGACGTCTTCTACGAGCTGGTGGAAGCGAATCGCCTGCTCATGCCGATCGAGCACGTCACCGGCTGGCTGTTTCGCGTGGCGCGTAATCGCATCACCGATCTCTTCCGCAAGAAGAGGCCGGAGAGCTTCAGCGATACCGAC
>JACQDD010000290.1 GCA_016201265.1 Terriglobales bacterium
AAACCAGGATGAAAATCACAGCCTATAATCAGCATGACGTTGGCTCCTTCTCGGAGAGCCTTGGTCTGTTCATCGCAACCAATCTACTCGCTGCGACGAGCCAACGTCGTTATCCAATCAAGCGAAGCGAAGGACCTGCTGTTGGAACCGGAGTAACCTGCGATTTGGGTAACGTAATGGCGTCCGAAACAAGCAACTAGAAACCAGCAACTAGAAACTGCCCCATGAAATCCAACGAAACCCGTCCCCTCGCCGGCACAAGAATTCTCGTCGGTCGCGCCCGCCACCAGGCCAGCAGCCTCTCCGCCGGCCTCCGCAGCCTGGGCGCAACCGTCGTCGAGATCCCCTTCATCGAGATTCGCAAGCCGCGTTCGTTCCAGCCCCTCGACCACGCCCTAAGAAATCTCCAGACCTATGACTGGCTGATCCTCACCAGCGCCAACGGCGTCGAAGCCATGTGGGACCGCCGCCGCAAGCTTCGCCTCACGCGGCGCCACTTCCAGCATCTCCAGATCGCCGCCATTGGTCCCGCCACCAAGCGGGCGCTCGTGAAAAACGGCCTGACGGTCAAGATGGTTCCGGAAGAATATGTAGCTGAGTCCGTGGTCAAGGGCCTGCGGGATAAGGTCAATGGGAAACGCGTATTGCTGGTCCGCGCAAAAGTCGCCCGCGACGTGATTCCCGAAGAACTACGAGCCGCAGGCGCCCAAGTGGACGTGGTCGAAGCCTATGAAACCGTGGTTCCGGCGAAATCGCGCGAGCGCTTGCGCGTATTGATGAAGGACTCAGCTCGCCGCCCCCACGTCATAACCTTCACCAGTTCTTCGACAGCGCGGAATTTCGCCGAACTGGTGGGTAAGGCTCGCGCCCGCTCACTCAAGAATGTCGAGTTCGCCTCCATCGGCCCGGTGACCTCAGCCACGCTGCGCGAACTCGCAATGCCGGTCGCGATCGAAGCCCGCGAGTTCACCATGGGCGGCCTGATCCGCGCCATCGTGCTTGCCCGCTACGCCCAATCGTCTGCCTAGAATCTGGGACGCGCGCTCCTATTCCGCCTTGGGCGCCGAAACTCCCATCTGGGGGTCAATGCCGTCCAAATAGGCTTGCAGGTGTTGTTTGCCCTCAGGCGGAAGACCCGTGAATTCAATCCCATTACCCACGCCCGGATCACACGTCCGCACCACTGCCGTGATGTTGATATGCTCGCTTTGCAGGTAGAAATCCACCCGCAGCATCGTTCCCAAAGGCAAAGGCAGGATGGTCTCCACGTAGCAGCCATTCCCGCTCACGTCGGTGGCATTGATGCGCATGGGCGTTTTGACCCGCTCGTCGCGCAGTTCGATGGGAAAAGAAATTTTGTGCCGCGGATACCGCCGCTTGTTGGAAGGAAGCACGGCAACCGTTGCCCCCTCAATCGGCAGGTAGCTCTTCCACGGACACTCCTGGTCGGCCAGCAGCTTCACTCCCACCTGATTTTTCTTGAATGGCCCGGAGTTCATCACCCACATGACCGTGCAACGCGTTTTCTTTTCGTCGCACTGCACTCCGATGACATCGCCCACCTTCAATTCGTTCTCGACTCCGGTGAGCAGCGCGCCCTCTGAGCTGATGTTCTGGGCGCGCGCATGTTGCGAAAAAGGGCGCCCGTCGGCAGTCATTCCCCACGCCCGCACCGGCAGGTCTACGGTAACGCGTGGTTCCGCTTGCTGGTCAGCCATAACTTACCCTCGCGACCGCTTCATGCCGATCATACCGCCGACGGTTCCACCGCAACACGACAAAAGTGGGCTGCGTGGTTCCTCTGGATGCACCTTGGTACACATGGCCGGTGGCCGCTTGCTCATCTTCCGCCCTCCGCAAACTCACGGTAGTTGATTACCCGGATTCCGTGCTCGTCCAGAACCTGGCGCAGTTCGGGCGATGTCAGCAGTCGCCGCTCCTCATCGCGCGACTCGATCAGCCGCGTGTGGGCGGCGCGCAAGTCGGCGTCATCGTACCCTGGATGACACACCAGTTCCCAGGTTCCGTCCGGCAGATTCGCCAGCGCCTGACGGAGCAGGGAACCATCAAACGATCCGGTTTCGATCACGCCCACGATGCCGTCGGGCGTGGCGAGTCCGGCGCGCTTCATCTTCTCGCGAAACTGAGATGCGAAGCTGCGCAGCATCCGCACTTGTCCGTAGCGCTTCCACATTTCGGGCCTGCCGGCAAACTGGCGCGCACGCATGGCGGTCACCGGGACAAAAGGATTGCGAATAGCGGCCACACCACAGATCTTCGCCGCTTTCACGACGGCTCTGAGAATCTGCGGGAAGATGTGCGTGTGCTTGTGAGTATCGAGATGCGTGACCTTCACGCCGGCGGCTTCAATCTTCCGTATCTGCGCGACGATCTCGCTGACCAGTTGATCGTGGTCGAGACGTCCAAACACAGCGCGCGCGGCCACCGCCGAGACCCGGGAGTAAAAGCGTCCGGGGAAAGCAGAACGGTTCGCCAGCAGCGTGCGAATCGCCCCGGGATCGGAAACCGGCGTGCCGTCCACCAGCACGACATGACAACCAACCGAAAGACCCGGAGCCGCGCGCGCCACCTCAATCGCATCCTCGAACGCCGCGCCGCTCGCCATCAGCGTCGCCGATGTGACCACGCCGCTGACGTGCGTCTCCTGAATGGCCCGATTGACTCCCGCAGTCAGTCCCAGGTCATCCGCGTTGACGATCAACTGTCGCACGCACTGAGTGTAGCAGCCGAGTCGCAGCGCGCCTGAGTCAACCCGACAGTTTGACCCGTTGTGAGGTGTCCAGTATTCTCAGCTTGGGACCCTTCTTCGCGGTTCGCAAGCAGAGAATTGCGTCACATCCGCACCAAGCGGGCGGTTAGCTCAGCTGGTTAGAGCGCCTGCCTTACAAGCAGGAGGTCGCAGGTTCGAGTCCTGCACTGCCCACCAAACCTAGGTCTCAGCGGTCAGGTCTCAGGAACCCGCCTCTCTGTTATCTTGGCGGAGAGTCTGATCTGCCAATTCTTTCAGCATGCCGATTTCAATCTGTCATGTAGTCGGAGCGCGGCCCAACTTTATGAAGGCGGCGCCGGTGATGCGGGCGCTGGC
>JACQDD010000281.1 GCA_016201265.1 Terriglobales bacterium
AGCACCGCCTGGTGGGCGGCTTTCTGGAGATCCATGTCGAGCGAGGTGTAGACACGGAGGCCGCCCTCGTGGACCTGGTCGCTGCCGTACCTGGTTTCGAGGTAGCGGCGGATTTCTTCCACGAAATTGGGCGCTAGCGAATTCGGGTCCTTCTGCAAATTGAGCTGAACCGGTTTGGCCTTGGCATCCGCGGCCTGGGCGGCGGTGATCTTGCCGTCCTCGAGCATGGCGTTGAGCACGAGGTTGCGGCGCTTCTGGGCGCGGTCCGCGTGGGCGATGGGCGAGTAGTATTGCGGCGCTTTGGGAAGGCCAGCGAGCAGAGCGGCTTCTTCCAGCTTCAGCTGTTTGGCCGGTTTGCCGAAGTAGTACTCCGAGGCGGCTTCGAAGCCGTACGCGCCGTGGCCGAGGAAGATCTGGTTGGCATAGAGCGTGAAAATCTGCGGCTTGGTGAAACGGCGCTCGATCTGGATGGCGAGCAGCGCTTCCTGGACCTTGCGATGGAAGGAGCGGTCGGGCGAGAGGAACAGATTGCGCGCCAGTTGCATGGTAAGCGTGGAAGCGCCCTGAACCTTGCCGCCGGATTCGATGTCGCGATAGGCGGCTCCGGCAATACGCCAGAAGTTGATGCCGGAATGCTGGTAGAAATCTTTGTCTTCGATCGAGACCAGGGCGTTGCGCAGGACTTCGGGATAGTCGTCGTAGGCAGCGACGACGCGCCGCTGCAGCGCAAAAGTACCGATCACGCGGCCCTAGCCGTCGTAGAGTTCGGTGACGGAACTGGGACGATAGCGTTCAAGCTGCTCGACCTGAGGCAGGTCGGTCGAGTAAACGAGGAGCAACCCGGATGCCGCGCCCACGGCAGCGGAAATCAGGATGAGCAGCCCGAACAGGACATGTCCGACGAGTTTCCTTCCGCCAATTTCGACGGCAGGAAGATGTTGGTAGAGAGACTTCATAGTTCAGTTGCCGGTTGCCAGTGGCCAGTGCTTGCCAGTACTCAGTACTCAGTACCCAGTGTACTCAGTGGGACCGTTAGGTGAGGAGCGGATCGCACAAGAGAAATCGCCCGCCGGAGCGGGCGATTGATAACTGGCAACTGGGTACTGGGTACTGGGTACTGGCAACTGCTTTTAAGCTTTTGATTCGCGGTTCTTCAGAACTTCCAGCGCCTTGTTCAGTTGCTCGTCCGTCTGATTCTTCGGCTTGTGGTTCCGGTCGTCGGGAGCGGCTTGCTGCTCGTCATCGGGCAGTCCGGCTTCGTCGTCGCTGTCGGCCACCACGAAATTGGGCGTGACGGCGGCATCCTGAATGGCGGCTTTTCCGCTTGGAGGGTAATACTTGGCGACGGAGAGAATGAGAGCCGCGCCGTCGGGCATATCGATAAGTTTCTGAACTGAGCCATCGCCGAAAGTCTTGTCTCCGACGACGTCGCCCCGTGCGTTCTCGAGGATGGCAGAGGCCACGATCTCAGCCGGGCCGGCTGTGCCGCGATTGACCAACACTGCCACGGGAAGCTTGGTGATGTCCTTTGCCGGATCGGCGTTAAACGCCTGACGGGGATACTTCTGCCCCTGCAGATAGGTGATGGTGCCATGATCGAGGAAGAGGTTGGCGGTGGCGATACCTTCGGCTTCGTCGCCGCTGGCGGCATTGCGGAGATCAAGAACCAGCTTCTTGGCGCCTTGCTTCTGCAGATTGCGAATCTTGTTCGCGATTTCCTGGGATTTGCCCTGGGGAAACGCGTCCACTTTAATGTACCCGACGTTCTCCGCCAGCATTTTGTCGGTCACAGGCGGGATCGAAACCACGTCGCGGGAAATCACAATCTTCTGCGGTTCAGCGCGCCGCGGCCGGACGACCGCGACGGTGACGGTAGAACCGGGCTCACCGGCTAGCAGGCTGTGAATCTCGGCCAGCGACATCTCGCGTGTGCTGCGGCCTTCGATCGACTCGAAGATGTCCGAGTTCTCCACGCCAGCTTTGTCGGCCGGGCCTCCGGGAATCACGGCGATCACGGCGGCGTAACCGAAGCGCTTCGAAACGGCCGCGCCGATGTCACCCTTGGCATCGCTTCGCATGGCGCGGTAATGCTTGTACTCGGCCGCCGACAGATAACTGGAATTGGCATCCAGCGATTCCAGCAGACCGTGCAGGGCGCCTTCAGTCACAGCCGGGATGTTGGGCTCTTCGACGTACTCGCTGCGGACGCGCGAGAGCACTTCGCTATACACCGACAACTGGCGGTAAGCGCCGTCATTCGAAGACGCCCGGACGTTGACGAAACCGCCCACAATGGTGAACAGCAGGATGGCCAGCGAACTGGCAAGAATCGTGACCTTCAACTTCGTCGACATGGTTTCTTGATCTTCTGAGAAGAAACAGACACTTCCCGAGGAACTGCCTGTCATTATAAACGGTTTGATGCCGGGATCGGGAGCGACGGTACCCGAGGAAGCAATCGGCAGTACCTGTCCAGAACTGCTTCACGGTTACACGCGCGTCACTGCTCGGGCGGCAGCTTGCGTCGGGCTTGGAACAATACGGGAGCGCCGATTCAGTCTTTGTTTTCAGCGGCTTGCGACATTTTGTCCCGGCCAGCGGCCAAATCTTTACCACAGGGGGCACGGGGGTCACAGAGGTCGACTCGCAGAATCGAGAGCTTTTGCGCGTTCTGCTCTCTATATATGTTCTCTGTGCTCCCTGTGGTTATAGTTTTGCCCCCTATTTTTCCAGTAAAGCGGCGATCTCGGTGTGGCCCTTCTCCCGCGCGACCATGGCTGGAGTTTTGCCCTGGTCGTTGACAATTTTTTTGTCGGCGCCGTGCTTCAGCAGCAGCTCGATCATGTTGCGGTCGCCGTTTTGGGCGGCGGCGTGGATGGGGACCCATCCTCCGTGTTGGCGGGCATTGACCGGGGCGCCATGTTCCAGCAGCAGGCGCGCCGCAGCCAGGCTGCGAGCCGATGCGGCCGAGTGCAGGGGCATGACCTGCATCGGGTTATTAGCCGCCGCGTCGACCTTCGCTCCTTTTTCGAGGAGAAGCCGCGCGGCTTCGGCCTGGCCGAAGTAACACGCAAAGTGTAGAGCTGTGAATCCGTCTTTTGAGAATGCGACGATTGCTGTGGCATCGTGGAAAGACTGCTTCAGAAGATCGAGGCGACCGAGCGAGGCGGCTTCGAAGACGTCCAGGTCATGTTTCTTCCCGGCAATGGTTTCTGCCAGGTCACGGCGTCCGCGGTAGAGCGCGTGCATCAGGAGGCTGACACCGGAGGTGTCGCGGGCATTGGCAACTGCTGGATCTTCGTCGAGGAGGCGGTGGAGTCCCTCGGCGTCTCCGGCTTGGAGAAGTTCAAAACAACGCTGGGAATGGTCCATGGAAGGTCTCCTGATACTCATTCGCTCGGGATGACCATCAGAGTAAGGTCCGCAAGCCGCTAAGGTGAGTCGGCCACCGGGTTTCGCAGCACGCCGATGCCTTCGATTGAGACTTCGACGACGTCTCCAGCTACGACCGGCCCTACGCCTTTGGGAGTGCCCGTCGCGATGAGGTCGCCGGGCTCGAGCGTCATGATCTGCGAAATGTAGCGCAGGATGACGCCGAGGGAGAAAATGAAATCGCGGGTGTTGCCGGACTGACGGACTTCGCCGTTGACCCGCGTCTCGACTTGAATTCCAGCCCAGGGATCCAGTCCATCGGTGACGACGGGGCCGACGGGACAGAAGGTGTCGAAGCCCTTGGCGCGGGTCCACTGGCTGTCTTTGTTCTGCAGGTCGCGGGCGGTGAAGTCGTTCACACAGGTGTAGCCGAGGATGTAAGGCCGGGTGTCTTCGCCGTCGGGCAGCTTGTGGCATCGCTTTGCGACCACGACGCCGAGTTCTCCCTCGTAGTCGGTACGTTCAGAGACTTTCGGGCGGAGAATTGTGCCATCCGGAGGCAGCAGGGAAGACGGCGGCTTGAAAAACAGCAACGGTTCCGTTGGAACTTCATTGCCCAGTTCGGCGGCGTGCTCGCGGTAGTTGCGTCCGACGCAGATGATCTTTGAGGGGCGCACCGGCGGCAGCAGGGCGGCTTCTTCCAGAACAAGCGGTTCGATCCGGCGGGTACGCAGACTCTCCATGTCACCGCCGGCTTCTTCGGGAGGTGTCAGCAGGATTCGTAGGATCGCATCTCGTCCAGCGACCGACTCGACCAGGCCGTAGTGCGCCTGGCCATTTTGTTGGAAACGACAATATTTCATCGAAGTCTATCTAATCACGAGAGATGGAAATGAAGTGAAAATTTTCCAGCGAGGGTGTCGATCTACGGCACGGTTTCGCTGGCTTCCTCGGAGCGAACACTCTCATTACCACGCACGTCCACTGCGGAGACGGAGTAGAAGTATGTTTTTCCTGAGGCGACAGCATTGTCGCGGTGCGAGGGCGATTTGATGAGCTCCGAATTCAACTTCACCGGGGAGTTGTCTCCATCGTGGCGATAGACGTTGTATCCGGCGAGATCGGCATCTGTCACTGGCGCCCAGATCAGATCCACGAACGGCTTCTGCCCCTCGCCCGAGTAGACGGCCTGCAAGCCGGAGGGTACGGCGGGCGGGAAAACGTCGTGGGTGGTGACCCGGACCGTTGGACTGTCGTCGCCTTCAACTTGTACCTCGCTTCCGGCACGGCTCACGATGCTCACGGCAGTGATGGAGTACAGGTACGCCTTCCCCCATTCGAAACTCGAATCTTGAACGCGCATGGGGCCAGCCTCTCCCATCGGAGGTTCGCCGGCGATCGCCCCTTTGCCGGTATTCTCATCGCGCCGGTAGATCCGATAGCGATGCTGGACTCCCGGCAGGGCGGAGCTTAGGCCGGCGCTCGTCCAAGTGAGGACGACGCCATCCGCCGTCAGTTGGGCATTGAAGTCCGAAGGCGGCGGGAGGGTTGGCACCGCCAGAACACGCACTCGATTGGACAGTCCGGCGCTTCGGTTATCGCGATTCAGAACCTCGGCAGCGTAAGTGATCTCTCCGTTGGGATTCTGTTCTTGAACGGTTTGCGGAAGCGTGTCGGTGTAAACCTGGGGCTTCGGCTGCGCCGATCCGGCTGGGGGCGTGGGTCGCGCGGGCGGCGGCAGTAGTTCGACAGGATCGCCGCATTCTTTCATCTCGGCGTCCATGCTGCGGCAGATGCGGGTGGGGCCGAGGTAACGCAGGCTCTGGCGATCGGTGGTGCGAGTGGGTTCACTCCAGGCCAGCGTGACCCGGTTTCCTTTGCGGGTGGCGCGCAAATCCGAAGGTGGCTGGGGGAGTTCGAGCGACGGCGGCAACGGCGGGCCGGTCTGAGCGCAGCCGGAGAGCAGGGCACAGAGAGCGGCCACCAAACTGAGCTTGCGCGCCAGGGGGTTCATCGGAAAGGACAGAGTATCAGAGGAGCGTGCTCCGGGACGGTCTTGCAGTCTTTCACCGGCGATGGGATTCTCTAAGCTTATGACTATCACCGTTTCCGATTCTTCTCGGGCCCTCACGCTGGCGAAAAAAGTAGCACTGCGCTTCGGAGAGGTGCCGCAGGCCGAGGCGGTTGCGCTGGGCGGCTCGCGGACTTCGGACGCTTCTGATACGAGTTCCGACGTTGATCTGTATGTGTACTACCGCGAGCCCATTTCGCTGGAAGTGCGACGGGAAATGGCGTCTCCGGCTCGGCGGGCGGAGATCGGGAACGAATTCTGGGAGCCGGGAGACGAGTGGATCGATTCGGAAACCGGCATCAGCGTGGATGTGATGTTCCGGCACGTCCGGTGGATCGAAGAACGGTTGGAAGGCGTGCTTAAGCAGCACGCGGTTTCGGTCGGATACTCGACCTGCTTCTGGTACAACGTTTTGAATTCGCAGATCCTGTTTGACCGGAGGGGCTGGTTTGCAGCCTTGAAGAAAACCGTCGAGCAGCCGTATCCAGCCGAGCTGAAGCGGGCGGTGATTGCCAAGAATCTTCCGATCCTGCGGCGGAACATGTCGTCGTACGTTCACCAGATTGAGCGGGCGATTGCCAGGGGAGATTTTTTCAGTATTCATCATCGGACGACGGCCCTGCTGGCCAGCTACTTCGACATTCTGTTTGCGGTGAATGAACAACCGCATCCGGGGGAGAAGAGGCTGGCCGAGCGGGCGAGCCAGCTTTGCGGGAAGCTGCCGAGAAATTTTCCTCAGGCCGTGGATGAACTTCTGGCTTCGCTGCCGGGGCGAAACCGGCAGATCCTCGAAACGGCGAATGCGCTCCTGGACGGACTGGAAGCTTTGCTGCGGAGCGAAGGATTCTTGTCGGAGTCCGGCGAACTTTGCCGTTCGAGCTAGCAGCGGCGCCTGGTGATGAGCGTCGTCCGTATGCGAGGGCAGGGTGCCCTCGCGACTGCCGGCGGGGCGCCGGCGCTACACGGATTAGCTCATCAATTCGCGCACTGCCTCACGAAATACTTTGCTGTGGTAGTCGACGTCATCGGGAGCGGTGGCGGGCGACATCAGGGCCATGTTGTGGAAGGGCGTGAGCAGGATGCCGCGGTTCATGGCATAGAGGTGCATGAAGCGCTCGAGTTCGAAGTCCATGGCATCGTGCGCCTCGGTTCCGTTCCTGGGTTCATTCGGGCCGAACAGGTACTCGGCGCGGCAACCCAGGCGGGTGACGTGCCAGGGGATGCCGAAATCGGCGATTACTTTTTGCACGCCAGCCGTCCAGCGCTCGGCCATGGGAATCATGCGGTCGAAGGCTTCCTTGGTTAAGACCTTGGTGAGCGTGGCGCGCATGGCGGCGAGAGAGAGAGCATTGCCGGCGAGCGTGCCACCGATGCCGCCGGTATCGCAGTCCTCGAGGCTGTGGTTTTTCATAATCAGGTCAGCCACTTGCTGCGTGAAGCCGTAGGCGGCGCCGGGAACACCCGAGCCGATCGGCTTGCCGAAGACCAGGAAATCCGGATCGAGATTTTCAGCGCGCGTATAGCCGCCGGGGCCAGCGCAGATGGTGTGCGTCTCGTCGATGATGAGCAGCGCGCCGCACTTGCGGGTAAGTTCGCGCAGCGCGTGATGGTAGCCCGGGATGGGATGCACGATGCCGACGTTGGTCATCGCCGGTTCGGCGAGAACGCAAGCGACGTCGCCGTGAGCCAGCGCCTGTTCGAGTGCGACAACGTCGTTGAATTCGACCACGCGGGTGGTGACCGAAGGATCAACCGGTGGTCCGATATTGCCGCGGCGGGCCTTGGCGGTGCCGTCCGGGTGCAGCGTGATGAAGCTTTCGTCCACCGAGCCGTGGTAGCACCAGTTGAAGACGAGAATCTTGGGGCGGCCGGTGATCTGCCGAGCCAGGCGAATGGAAAAGCGGTTGGCGTCGGTCGCGGTAAGGGCAAACTGCCAATACGCCAGCCCAAAGCGTTTCTGCAATTCTTCGGCGACAAAGACTGCGTCCTCGGAGGGCAGCATGAGCGTGATGCCGCGCTTGACCTGCTCCTCGATGGCCTTCACGGCAGCGGAAGGCGAATGACCAGTCATGGCGCCGGTGTCGCCAAGGCAGAGGTCCACGTAACGATGGCCGTCGAGGTCGTAGAAATGTGCGCCCTGGGCTTCGCGGACCACGGGCGGAAAGGCGCCCGCCCACTTCACCATCCAGTTCATGGGGACGCCGGAGAGCAGGGACTTCTTGCCGCGTTCGTAGACAGCTTTCGATTTGGGACGCTCGTCTATGAAGCGCTTCTGCTCGCGTTGCATGAGGGAGGTGAGGCGGGCGCGGTCGATGGTGGTCATGGTTTTCGACGAACAATTTGCCGGGAAGCCGTAAATCTAGCAGAAAGTCATGGTGATCGCGAGGAGAACTGAAGATAACCACAGGGGACACAGATGTGTTCTTTCCGATTTCCTCTGTGAGCCTCTGTAGCCCCTGTGGTTGAGAACTTCTACAGAATGTACCGCGACAGATCCTGGTCCTTCACGATCTCGCTCAGCATCTTGCGGACGTAATCGGCGTCGACAGTGAACTGCTGGCCTTTCCTCTCCGGCGCGTCGAAGCTGATTTCGTCCAGGACGCGCTCCATGATGGTATGCAGGCGGCGGGCGCCGATGTTCTCTGTGCCCTCGTTCACGCGAAACGCGAAGTGGGCGATTTCGTCAAGCGCGTCGGGTGTGAACTCGAGCTTCACGCCTTCGGTTTCGAGCAGCGCGGTGTATTGCTTGGTCAGCGACGACTTCGGCTCGGTGAGAATCCGAATGAAGTCTTCCATGGTGAGCGACTGCAATTCCACGCGGATGGGGAAACGGCCTTGCAGTTCGGGGATCAGGTCGCTCGGTTTCGAAACATGGAATGCGCCGGCCGCCACAAACAAGATGTGATCGGTGCGGACCATGCCGTAACGCGTATTGACCGTGGTGCCTTCGACAATCGGCAGGATGTCGCGTTGCACGCCTTCGCGCGAGACGTCAGGCCCGTGGCCGCTTTCGCGGCCGGCAATCTTGTCGATTTCGTCGAGGAAGATGATGCCGGCGTTCTCCACGCGATCGATGGCGGTGCGCGTGACCTGTTCCATGTCGATGAGGCGCTGCTCTTCTTCCTGGATCAGGTACTCGAAGGCCTCGTTGACCTTCATCTTCCGCTTCTTGGTGCGCTGGCCGAAGATGTTGGGCAGCATGTCCTTGATGTTGACGTCCATCTCCTCGACGCCCTGGTTGGAGATGATTTCAAACGACGGGAAATTGCGTTCGCGGGTTTCGATTTCCACCTGGCGGTCGTCGAGTTTGCCTTCGCGCAACTGCTGGCGCAGTTTTTCGCGGGTGCGCGACTGCGATTCGGGCATGCCGGTCGTGCCCTCCAGCACAAGGCCACCCGCTGATTCGGCGGGACGCGGCGTGGTTGGGGGCAGGAGAATATCCAGCAACCGCTCTTCGGCGTTCAATTCTGCCTTGTCGGCCACGTCTTCCAGCTTTTCTTCGCGGATCATGTCGATGGCGATCTCGACCAGGTCGCGGATCATGGATTCGACGTCGCGTCCGACGTAGCCGACCTCGGTGAATTTCGAGGCCTCGACTTTCAGGAAGGGCGAGTTGGCCAGCTTGGCCAGGCGGCGGGCGATCTCGGTTTTGCCGACGCCGGTGGGGCCGATCATGATGATGTTCTTGGGAATGACTTCTTCAGCCAGTTCGGGCCCGAGCTTCTGCCGGCGCATGCGGTTGCGCAGGGCAATGGCGACGGCGCGCTTGGCGTCCTTTTGCCCGATGACGTATTTGTCGAGCTCGGCCACGATCTCGCGTGGCGTCAGCTCATCGAGCGCGATCTGTTCTTCTTCGGCGGTTCCGGGTAGGTAAATGGCCATAAATGCGTCGTTGGTCGTCAGTCGTTGGTCGTTAGCTCGTCCGTGCGGTCGCTCGCGAACGACTAACGACTAGCGACCATCGACTACAACTCCTCAATCGTTACCTGGTCATTGGTATAGATGCACATGCGGCCGGCAATCTTCATTGCTTCTTCGGCAATTTCGCGCGGCGAGAGCTGGGTGTGATCGGCCAGGGCCTGCGCGGCCGCCTGGGCAAATGGGCCGCCGGAGCCGATGGCGGCAATGCCGCTATCGGGCTCGATCACGTCACCTTGCCCGCTCAGCAGGAAGGTCTGATCCTTGTCGGAGACGAGCAGCAGAGCTTCCAGGTGCCGCAAAAACTTGTCGGTGCGCCAGTCTTTTGCCAGTTCGACGGCGGACCGGCCCAGATTGCCGTGATATTGGTCGAGCTTGGACTCAAATCGGCTGAACAGAGTGAAGGCGTCGGCCGTCGAGCCGGCAAATCCCGCGAGAATCTTGTCCTGATAGAGACGGCGAATCTTCTTGGCGCCGTGCTTGATGATGGATTCGCCGAGCGTGACCTGTCCGTCGCCGGCCATGACGACCTTGTCGCCGCGGCGGACGCAGAGGACGGTGGTCGAGCGGATTCTGCGCGGAGCTGGGACCCCGGCGTGTTCAGGCGCCTCTACTGCTTGTCTACTTTTCTTCATGAGCGTAATTTTTGATTATACAGCCGTATCGGCGCACCAAACATTGTGCTACTGACCTGGCGGAGGGCAGGGTGCCCCTTCGGCAAGCTCAGGGCAAGCTCTCCGCGACAGCCGCCAAGGTGCCGGCGCTACCTTCGGCGGCGTGTAAAATTCAATCAGCGCATTCGGAGCTACTCTTTTTGTCTTTCCTGGACGAGTTAAACCCTCAACAACGGGAAGCGGTCGAGGCCACCGATGGTCCCGTGCTGATCCTGGCGGGCGCTGGGAGCGGGAAGACGCGCGTCATCACCTACCGCATTGCCTACCTGATCGAGCGGATGGGCGTGATGCCGGAGTCCATTCTGGCGGTGACGTTTACGAACAAGGCCGCATCGGAGATGGCCGAGCGCGTGGAGAAGTTGGTTGGGCGCTTGAGCATCGCCAAGCCGGTAATCTCGACGTTTCATTCGTTTTGCGTGCGCGTGCTGCGGCGGGACATCGAAGCGCTGCGGATTCCATCGGCGGTGCCGGGGCAGCCGCCCATCGGGCTCACCAAGAATTTCGTTATCTATGACGAGGCTGATCAACAGCAAGTCGTGAAGGGCGTGATGCGGCGGGTGGGGCTGGACGACAAGCAGCTCACTCCGCGCACCGTGCTCTCGCGGATTTCGTGGGCTAAGAACCACATGCTCGACCCGCAGGAGATCTACCTGCAGTCGGCTGATCCAAAGACCGAGCGCATCGCCCACATCTATGAGGAATATCGCAAGGAACTGCGCAAGGCGAATGCGATGGACTTCGACGACCTGCTGCTCGAAGCCATGCGCCTGCTGAAAGCCGTGCCGGCGGTGCGCGAATACTACAACCGGCGGTTTCAGTACATTCTGGTGGACGAGTATCAGGATACGAACCGTCCGCAGTATGAATTGATGCGGCTGCTCGCGGGCGACCGGCATAACGTGTGCGCGGTTGGCGACGAAGATCAGTCGATTTACTCGTGGCGCGGGGCCGACATTCGCAACATTCTCGAGTTTGAGCGCGATTTCCCGGAAGCCAAAATTGTGCGGCTGGAACAGAACTACCGTTCGACGCAGAACATTTTAGAGGCGGCGTCGGCGGTAGTGGCGAATAACGTCCGGCGCAAGGGCAAGAACCTGTGGACCGCGCGTCAGGGCGGCGCGAAGGTCGGCTATTACGAGGCACCCGACGGCGAAAACGAAGCGCTGTTTGCGGCCGATACGATCAATCGCTACCTGCAGCAGGCGGCGGAAGGTGGTGAAAACGCGCGGGCGGCGGTGCTGTATCGCACGAATTCGCAATCGCGCCTGTTCGAAGAAGCCATGCGACGCTACCAGCTGAAATATCACGTGGTGGGCGGCTTTTCGTTTTATGAGCGGGCTGAGATCAAGGACATGATCTCGTATCTGAAAGTCATTCAGAACCCGGATGACTCGGTGTCGTTGCTGCGGGTGATCAATACGCCGGTGCGGGGAATTGGCAAGACGACGATCGAAACGATTGAGCGGCTGGCGCTGGAGACCGGGTTGTCGCTGTGGGGTGCGATCGGGGAAGCGATTCAGCGGCAGTTGCTGCCCGGACGGGCGTTGAGTGCGATGAAGTCGTTCCGCGAATTGATTGAGGACGGTGGGGCGATGCTGGCGGGGAGGGGCGTGGAACAACTGGAAGAGTCGGCTTCGGCGGAGGTTGACGAGGCTGCGGGGCTCCGCCCCGCTGGACGGCCGGTGGCGGCCGTCCCTAAGGCACGCGAGGCCGCTGACGACACCGATTTCAATCCTGACAATTTTCGCTTTGACTTCCCGGTCACCGTTACGGGTGTTTCCGAAAACGACGTTCGCGGCGCAGACGGTGTGGCGGGCGAGGGTGCCCGTCGCTCCACCGACCAGACGGCGGAGGGATTTCGCGCGCCCGGCGGGGCGGCGACTACGGCGGAGTTGTTGAAGTTCCTGATTGACCGCACGGGATACATCAAGCTGCTCGAAGACGAAGACACTCCCGAGGCCTATTCGCGGATTGAGAACCTGCGCGAGCTAGTGAACGCGGCTATGGACTCGCGCGATCGTGGCGAGACGCTGGACCAGTTCCTCGATCATGCGGCGCTGGTCAGCGACGCTGACCAGTACGACGAGCGGGCGCAGATCACGCTGATGACGCTGCACGCCGCGAAGGGGCTGGAGTTTCCGCTGGTGGTGCTGGCGGGGATGGAAGAAGGCCTGTTCCCGCACTCGCGGACGCTGATTGAGCCGGACCAGATCGAAGAAGAGCGGCGGCTTTGCTATGTGGGGATGACGCGGGCGATGGACTCGCTGGTGCTGTCGCGGGCGGTGTATCGGCGACGCTATGGGACGGATATGCCGGAGGCGAGCGTGCCGTCGCGTTTTCTGGAGGAAGTTCCGCCGCAACTGGTAGAGGAGATGGGAGGAGCGCGGCGGCGGGCTTCATCGGTCGCAGGTTTTTCGTGTACGGGGAGCCCCTTCGACTACGCTCAGGGCAGGTCCGCGCCACATCGTACCGAGTCCACCCACTACTCTTACGAAGACGAAGACCAGAGCGCGAGCTGGAATCCGGCGCGCGTCAAGGCGAAAGCGGCTTCTCCGGTCCGTAGCTACAACTCGATCGACAACATTGCCGAGTTTTTCGCTTCACGCGGGAAGAAGTTCAAGATCCCGAAAATGCCGGTGGAAGAATTCACGGGCAAGCGAGGATTCCGTCCGGGGCAGAAGGTGAAACACCCGAAATACGGCGAGGGAACGGTCTATCAGCGCGAGGGGGATGGGGAAGAGGCGAAGATTACGGTACAATTCCCTCGCTTCGGTTTGAAGAAGCTGGTGGAGAAGTATGCGCAGCTGGAGAAGGCGTAGATAGCCGTCAGCAATCAGCCGTCAGCATTCAGCAAATACCAGGTATCGCGAACTCAAAACAAAAAAAGGAACAAGACAAATCATTCATGGCAAACACTAAGAAGTTAGTTAAAGAAGAACGCAAGAAAGCCAAGCGCGCGGCGCGCAAGAAAATCAAGGCTGAGAAACCCAAGAAGGGGCGCGACTACGCGCGCGGATCGAAGAAGCGCAAAGTGAAGAAGATGGTACGCGGCCAGGCGAAACGGTAAGGCAGCTACTGGCTGCTAGCTACCAGCTTCTAGCAAGATTGGTGGGGGCACGGGCGGGTTCGCTCGTGCCTTCGAGTTCATGTGAAGGAGACACGGTCTCTTGGCACAAACACCCGCGAATGATGTGGCTGCCGAACGCAACGGCAGCCAGCTTCTCCGTTGCAAGTCTATCGACAAACTGATCGCGGAATCAGAGGCTCCGGGACAAACTCTGCAAAAGACCCTTGGCCCGTGGTCGCTGACGGCGCTGGGCATCGGCGCCATCATCGGTTCGGGGATTTTCGTACTGACGGGAACGGCGGCGGCGGGGGAGTATTTCCAGGCCCCTTCCATCCTGCACGCGCAGGCGCTCGACCTGATTGTGAATTTCCTGCGCACGGGGAGCACCGCCGGGGCGCTGATGCACGGGCGCCCGCCGGCGGGGCCGTCCATTGCGATTTCGTTTTTCCTGGTGGCGATCGCCTGCAGTTTTGCCGGGTTGTGCTATGCGGAACTGGCCTCGATGATCCCCATTGCCGGCAGCGCCTACACCTACTCCTACGCGACCCTGGGCGAGATTTTTGCCTGGATCATCGGCTGGGACCTGATTCTCGAGTACGTGGTCAGTAATGTCGCGGTCGCGGTTGGCTTCAGCGGGTACGCGAAGGCGCAATTGGCCGCTTTCGGGGTTATTTTGCCGGATAAATGGGCGAGCCCGGTGTGGGCGTCGGGGCAGTGGACCGGGGCTTATTTCAATCTTCCGGGTTTCCTGATCGTGTTCATTCTCACGTTGCTGCTGGTGCGTGGAGTGCGCGAATCAGCCGAGACCAACAACATCATGGTTGCCGTCAAGATCGGCGCGATCCTGACCTTCCTGGTCGTGGGCGGCATGCTGGTAAAGCCCGCCAACTGGACGCCCTTTGCACCTTCCGGGTTCGCGGGGATCGTCACCGGAGGGGCGATCGTCTTCTTTACCTACATCGGATTCGATTCGGTCTCAACGGCGGCCGAGGAGTCGCGCAATCCTCAAAAAGACTTGCCCTTCGGCATTATCGCGTCGCTGATTGTCTGCACGCTGCTGTACGTCGGCGTCGCCATCGTGCTGCTCGGCATGATGAAGTACACCACGTTCGTTTCTGGACCAGCCGCCGAAGCCCCGGTCGCCTACGCGTTGAAGTATCTGGGGGCGCACCCGTTCTTCCGGTCTGTGATCGTGATCGGGGCGCTGACGGGGATGATTTCCTCGCTGCTTGTGTTCCAGTACGGGCAGGCGCGCATCTGGTACGCGATGTCGCGCGATGGCCTCTTGCCCAAGCTATTCTCGGCCGTGCACCCGAAATTCAAGACACCGCACTGGTCCACCTGGATTGCCTGTTTTGCAGTGGGAATCCCCGCCGGGCTGGTGGATATCGGGGATGCCGCCGACCTCGCGAACATTGGGACGCTGTTTGCCTTCGTGCTGGTTTCGCTCGGCGTGATCTTCCTGCGCCGCAGGCAGCCCGATCGCAAACGTGCGTTCCGCGTGCCCTTTGTGCCGTGGTTCCCGCTGATTTCCGTGGTTCTTTGTGGCGGACTGATGACCGGACTCACTGTCATCACCTGGGTGCGCTTCATCGTATGGCTGGCCCTCGGCCTGGCGATCTATTTCTTCTACAGCCGCCATCGCAGCGAGTTTGCGAGATTGCAGAAGTAAGAAGTTAGATTGCAGAAGTAAGCTGCGGGCTCCGAGCCACGAGCTTCGCGCAACCGGTTCGCTCGTGGCTCGAAGCTCGTGGCCCGCGGCTTGGTTTTGGTGCTCACCTCTGCAATCTGACCTCTGACCTCTGCAATCGGTTCTACTTCTGCAATCTGACTTCTTACTTCTGACTTCTCCCATCCCCTACAATCTGGACTATGCACTCCGGCTCTGCTGCCAAGCCATTTCTCCTTGCGCTTCCCAAGGCCGAGCTCCATCTGCATCTGGAAGGCTCGATTGAGCCGTCCACACTCGTTGAACTGCGACAGCGGCACGGGATGGACGGCGCTTCGCTGGCGGAAGTCGAGCAGCTGTACCACTACGCCGACTTCACCGGCTTCCTCATGGCTTTCAAGGATGTGACCGGGCACCTGCGCACACCGGAGGACTACGAACTGATCACCTACCGGCTGATGGAGCGCCTGAAATCAGAGAACGTTTTGCATGCGGAGGTGTTTGTTTCGGCCGGCGTTTGCCTTTGGCGCAAGCAGGACTTCGCGGCGATCTTTGCGGGGCTGGAACGCGGACGCGTGCGCGGAGAGAGAGACTTTGGCGTTTCGCTGCTGTGGATCTTCGACGCGGTGCGGCAGTTCGGTGTTGAGAAAGCAGAGAAGGTAGTGGATCTCGCCATTCAGTTTCGCGAGCGCAACGTAGTGGGCTTTGGCATTGGCGGCGATGAGCGGCAAGGGCCTCCCGAGCTGTTCAAAGCTGTCTATGCGCGAGCGGCCGACCACGGTCTCCATCTCACGGCCCACGCCGGGGAGAACGATGGGCCGGAGTCCATCTGGGGGGCGCTGAATCTCAAGGCGGAGCGGATCGGGCACGGGCTCACGGCGGAGCAAGATCCGGAACTGATTGAGGAACTGGCCGAGCGGCAGATTCCGATTGAGATTTGTGTGACCAGCAATGTGCGCACGGGGTGCTGCGCCGATCTTGCGAAACACCCGGTGCGGCGCTACTTCGATGAGGGCCTGATGCTGACTCTGAACACCGACGATCCCGCCATGTTTCGCACTTCGCTGGTTGAAGAGTACAGGCTTGTCCAGGAAACTTTCGGATTTTCCGACGAGCATTTGCGGGAACTGGCTCGCAATTCGTTCGAGGCGTCGTTCCTTCCGCCGGACAAGAAGGTGCAGTTTCTCGATTTGTTTGACGCTACGGTTTTGCGGTCGTGAGGCCCGCTGTTGGTCGCTCACTTTGAGCGCACGTCACACTTTGCCTCTCGCCTATAATGGCGGCCTATGAAACTCGAAGAGAAGATTGCCGAACTGAAGAAGCGGGACCACCTGGCCGAGGAAGGCGGGGGGGCGCAGCGGCGCGAGCGCCAGCACAAAGAAGGCAAGATGTCGGCCCGGGAGCGCATCGAGTTTCTGCTGGACGAGGGCACCTTCGAGGAGACGGACAAGCTCGTCACCCACCGCTGCCACGACTTCGGCATGGACGAGCAGAAGTACTACGGCGACGGCTTCATCACAGGGTACGGACGCGTGGAGGGCCGGCTGGTCTTCGTGTTCGCGCAGGATTTCACTGTGTTTGGTGGGTCTTTGTCGGAGGCCAATGCCAGCAAGATCGTGAAGATCATGGATCTGGCGGCGAAGATGGGCGCGCCGGTCATCGGGCTGAACGACTCCGGCGGCGCGCGCATCCAGGAAGGCGTGATGTCGCTGGCCGGGTACGCCGACATCTTCCTGCGCAACACTCTCTACAGCGGCGTGGTGCCGCAGATTTCCGCCATCATGGGGCCGTGCGCTGGGGGCGCGGTGTATTCGCCGGCCATTACCGATTTCATCTTGATGGTGGACCAGACTTCGTACATGTTCATCACCGGGCCGGATGTGATCAAACTGGTGACGCATGAAGAGGTCACGAAGGACCAGCTCGGCGGGGCGGCGACTCACAACGAGACTTCGGGCGTGGCGCACTTCAAGTGCCGCGACGATGCTGAGTGCCTGTCAATGATCCGCGAGCTGTTGAGTTTTATGCCTTCGAACAACCTGGAGGACCCGCCGCGAAGGCCCTGCACCGATCCCGTTGATCGCGCGGACGAGAAGCTCGATACGATCATCCCCGATCAGTCGAACCTGCCGTACGACATCAAAGACGTGATTCACGCGGTGGTGGACGATGGATATTTCTTTGAAGTCCAGGAGCATTACGCCAGAAACATTGTGGTTGGGTTTGCGCGGCTGAACGGGAAGCCGGTGGGGATTGTCGCCAACCAACCCGCGACTCTTGCCGGGACACTCGACATCAACGGCTCCATCAAGGGCGCACGCTTTGTGCGCTTCTGCGACTGCTTCAATATCCCGCTGGTGACGTTTGAAGACGTGCCTGGTTTTCTGCCGGGAACGAATCAGGAATACGGCGGGATCATCAAGCACGGGGCAAAGCTGCTGTACGCCTTTGCCGAGGCGACCGTGCCCAAGGTGACCGTGATCACGCGCAAAGCATACGGTGGCGCATATTGCGTGATGGCGTCGAAACACATCCGCACCGACGTGAACTATGCCTGGCCGAGCGCGGAGATTGCCGTAATGGGGCCGGAAGGCGCGGTGGACATCGTCTACAAGCGCGATCTCGAACACGCCGTCAACAAGGAAGAAATGCGCCAGCGCAAGATTGAGGAATTCCGCGACCGGCTGGCCAATCCCTATGTGGCGGCCGAACGCGGCTTCCTCGATGCGGTCATCCAGCCGCGCGAGACGCGCAAGAAGCTGATCCAGGCGCTGGAGATGCTGGAGACCAAGCGCGACAAGAACCCACCCAAGAAGCACGGGAATATACCGCTGTAGGGCAGTGTGGCGCGGGCACTCCTGCCCGCGAAAGGCCCAGGATTAAGCGCTCTGCCTGCGAATATAGCGATAGGCTGTCCTGAGATCGCTCTCGGTCGCGGCGGTGACGATGACATTGTAGGTCATCTACCTGATCGCGTCTTCGCGTTCCAGTTCGTCAAATACCTCATCTGCCGGCCGGCCCGCGCCTTTGCGAGCTTGCGCAAGGCCGCGGCGAATGCTCGCCACGGCGTCCAGTTGGCTGGCCACCTCCTGATAGGCCGCGGCATCGAGGAGCACAGCCTCGGCTTTGCCCTTCACGGTGAGCACCAGCGGACGCCCGGTTTTCTTCATATGTTTCACTAGGCCCTTGCGGCTGCGGCGACCTTGAAACGGACTCGTTCTTTGCGCTGAAGGTACTCGACAATCTCGAACAGGTTGCGCGCTTGCGGATTGCCGGACGGGCTCAGCGTCCGCATCAGGCTCTTGGGAGAGTGGTGCGTAACCGCCCCGAGTTCGGCAAAACCGATGGTGGCGTTAATGTAATCGCGCAGCACAGCCTTGCCGGTCTCTATGTCTCCCAAGAGGAAGCTTTCGACACTTTCGCGCAAAAGCTCCTTGCGGAACGCGGCGTCGCGCCGTACGCGGGCTCGGATGGTCTCTTTGAAACTGCGCGTTAGGGGCATGGTTGATTTATCCGTGCACCTTTCTTTTCTTGTAGTCCTGCCATCGGGCTTTCGCGTCCTCAATGTCCTTCGGCTGCCGTTTCTTGGTTCCACCGGCGAGCAGGATGACCAGGCGCTCTCCGTCCTTCCCGAGATAAATCCGGAAGCCGGGCCCGAAATTGACTCGAAGCTCGTAAACGCCGCCGCCAACGCCCTTCACATTGGAGAAGTTGCCCTGAGCCAATCTCGCAATCGCTACCACCACCTTGGCTGCGGCTTGCGCGCTCAGGCTTTCAAACCACTCGGCGTGCGGGCTGCGGCCGTTCCAGTCGAGGTATTCGAGAATCTCAACTGGGCGCAATGGTAACATATATGGTACCTTTGTCAAGGACCAACAGTGTGGCGACAGAGCCAGGCACACACAAGCGGTTCCTTAAGGTTGAGCCTCTAATCCTAATTCAGGCGCTGGAGGTGCTGGAAACCAAGCGCGACAAAAACCCGCCGAAGAAGCACGGGAATATCCCGCTGTAGAACACGGAGAAATCAAGCTAGCTATTGAAAGTCATGCCACAGGGTCGTACACTAGGTCTACGACCACATAGAGACGTACCAGTTAAGGCACTGAGGGAGTGACCGAACGGAGCGCATAGTGTGGGCATGCAAACCTACCATCGGGTGCATGTCCAGCTGGGGAAGAAGGAGCGGAAGCAGATCGCCGGGAT
>JACQDD010000283.1 GCA_016201265.1 Terriglobales bacterium
ACCCGCAGAAAGGCACGCTTGAAGTTCGGTTATCGAAGAAACAACATTACACGGTCACTGTACTAGGCCGCCTGAACTTGCCACACCAGACTGCAACAGCGAGAGGTTCAGCACGCCGCCACCCTGTCCGCCGCCGAACGCCGCGGTTGGGAGATCTTGCGCCTGCTTGATTTCGTAAGTGGTTTCCAGTTGGGCCGTGGTGGTGTCAATCGGTGCAGCAGCCCCACCCGAGACTTCAACAGTCTCGGTTACTTTGCCGGGCTGCACGGTGATGTTGACCGTACCTGTCTTGTTCAACTCAACCACCGTGGGACGGTGGACCGTCGCAAAACCTGAAGCCTTCACCGCAAGGACGTAGTCGCCCACAGGGAGGTTGGTAAAGCGGTACTCTCCCGTCTGGTTGCTCTTGGTGGTTGACTTGATGTTGGTGGCAACGTTGGTCGCTTCCACGTCAGCATTGGCTACTGCGGCTCCAGTGGAGTCCAGTACAGTACCAACGAGATTTCCGCTGATCGCTTGCCCGAAACCAGCCGGGCAGAGCGCGATCAATACAAGTAACGCAAGCGCCACCGCGCGGCCGCTCGCCGTCCCTATGATCGATAATTTCGTCATCGTTAATCCTCCTCCAGAGGTGGGAGGGCACCGCGAAGTTCGATACTTTGTGGGATCAACTGCAGTCGCCCTTCCCAGAATGAAACGTTCAAATATAGCTTCCCGTTATGGAATATATGGTGCCGACGCTCACACAGATAATGGCACTTTGAATGCCAGTGTGAAGCTAGGTCTCTCGTTGGATTAACTGGTTTTGAAAGACGCGGATCGGAATGATGGAGAGAATTGGGAGGGGCTTGGTCTACGGAGTTTGGTAAGTCCGCGATTCTGGTCTCCGGAAAGTTGTAGAGTCGCAGTAGCGACAGTCGTCCCAGTTCGGGAAATTACCAAGGAGGAACTGATGAAAGCGCTGTTGTGCACGGCCCTTCTTTTCAGCCTGTTGGTTGCCATCGCGAATGCTCAAAACGCAGAGGAGCAGTCGCGTTCGCGGAACTCTGCACAGGCTGAGTCTCACCCGCATCGGCCCGTTCCGGAGTCCGGTGCCGACGACGTTGAGCAACTGCGCGCTGACCTGCGGCGGCTGCAAGGTTTGCTGAACGAGATGCGGACGAACCTCGCCTTCGTCCAGACATCGCAGACTCCGCTGAAGCACCAGTTCGAACTGGAGATGGATGCATGGCAGGTGATCGTCGAGCAGATGGAGCGGCGGTTGAAGCGAATGGAAGATCACAGCACTCCAGGGGAGTCTCAACGATAGCGAACGTTTTCCAGGCCGCAGGAGCGGACGAGAGTGTCCGCTCCGCACGGCTGCCCGCATTGACGCCGCTCGCCGCAAAATCAGGCAAGGCGTCGCAGGCCCGCGCGCTGGCGGCTAGCCTGCAAAGAGATGCTCGCGCGAAGGGTTACACACGGATCGAACATGAGGCCGCGAAGCTCGTGAACCGCTAACCCTCACCAAAGATCCCTGGCTCTCTAACCTTCAGGCGGGCAAGAGTGCCCGCCCCACACATCACATCTACATCACGTCGCTGCGCTTGCGCAGGAAGGCCGGGACATCGAGGTCCTCGGGCGTATAGCTCGGCGCGGACGAGCGCATGCCGTCGAGCGAAATCACTTCGGCATGGGCTTGGCTCGGTGCCGCGGCCGCAGCCTGAAACGCCATCGGTGCGGGATCCGGCTCAAATGCAGGCTCCGGCTCGATCATTGGCTCGGGAACCTGAAAGCGCTCGTGATGACGTGAAACGATGACCGGATCGCTGGCTTCATGCCGCCGCGGACGCCGCATCTCCGATTCTTTGAATCCAGTGGCGATGACTGTGATCTTTACCGCGTCTTTCATCTTCTCGTCGAGCACAGCACCGAAGATGATGTTGGCGTCTTCATGGGCCGCGCCCTGGATGATGGTGCAAGCCTGCTGCACTTCGGCGAGTTTTAACGAGCTCGAGCCAGTGATGTTGATCAGAATGCCGCGCGCTCCGTCAATCGCGCCGGCCTCAAGCAGCGGCGAAGCGATGGCGCGCTGCGCGGCTTCCATGGTGCGGCGATCGCCGGCGGCCGTCGCCGTCCCCATGACGGCGTAACCCATGCCCGCCATGATGGCCTTCACGTCGGCGAAGTCGCGGTTGATGATGCCGGGGATGGTGATGATGTCGGAGATCCCCTGCACGCCCTGGCGCAGGATATCGTCGGCAATCCGGAACGACTCGAAGAACCCGGCGTTCTCAGCCACCGCGAGCAGTTTCTCGTTGGGGATGACGATGGTGGTGTCGATCGACTCCATGAGTTCGGAAACCCCGCGCTCAGCCTGCTGCATGCGGCGCTTGCCTTCGAATGCAAAGGGCTTGGTGACCACCGCCACTGTGAGCGCGCCCATCTCGCTCGCGAGCGACGCGATAATCGGGGCCGCGCCGGTGCCGGTGCCGCCGCCCAGTCCTGCGGTAACGAAGATCATGTCCGCGCCTTCGAGCGCTTCGATGATCTTGTCGGAGTCCTCGAGCGCGGCTTTGCGCCCGATTTCCGGATTGGCGCCGGCCCCGAGACCGTTGGTCAGCTTTACGCCGAGTTGGATCTTGGTGGCGGCGCGCGACGTCCGCAGGGCCTGCAGGTCGGTGTTGGCCACGATGAATTCGATGTTCTCCATGCCGGAGTCAATCATGCGGTTGACGGCATTGGTGCCGCCGCCGCCCACGCCGATCACCTTGATGCGAGCGTCGTTGCGGGCTTCTTCGTTAAAGCTGATGCGGAGTCCGTTGTCGTCGTTATTCATGGTCAACACCTCTTGAATTCAGTTCTCAGCTGTCAGTTCTCAGTTCTCAGTAAGAGCTTAAGACCCTGCCGAGCTGCGCTCGGTCTGGACGGGTCAGAGACCCGTCCCCACACAATCTCCTATGCGCCCTTTTTCGCGAACATCGCTTTCATGCGCGAGCCCCAGCCGCCGTCCTGCAAACCGCGCGCAATACGGGCGCGGTGGCCGTAGTACACCATGCCCAGGACGGTGGCGAATTCCGGCTCGGCCAGCAGCGCTGGCATCCTCGCCATCGGCGTCGGCCAGGCCCGACGCGAAGCTTTGCGCAGCACGGATTCGGCTACATCCAAAATTCCGGGCAAGCGCGAGGCTCCGCCACTCAGCACAAATCCCGCGATGCAATGGTCTAGAACGCCTGCCTGGCGCAGGTTTTCGCGCAGCAATTCGAATAGTTCGCGGGCGCGCGGCTCGAGAATCTCGCCGACCATGCGCTGCGGCATCAGGCGCGAGGGCCGATCCCCGACGGACGGCACCTCGACTTCGTTACCTTCCGGGATCAGCGTGGCCACCGCGTTGCCGAAATTCTTCTTGAGGCTCTCCGCCTCCACGAGCGCGGTACACATCCCAACCGAAAGGTCGCTCGTGAAATGGTCGCCGCCGACGGGAATCACTGCTGTGTGCGCAACCGCGCCCTGCTGGAAAACGATCAGATCGCAGGACCCGGCGCCCAGGTCGGCCAGGCAGATGCCCAACTCGCGTTCATCCGCGCGCAGCACCGAGTCAGCGCAAGCCAGCGGCTCGAACACCGTGTCGTCCACATGCACGCCCGCTTTGTTCACCGCGGTGACGACATTCTGCGTGGCGCTCGAAGAAGCCGTTACGATATGCACCCGCACTTCGAGCCGTGTGGCCATCATGCCGGTGGGATCCTGCACGCCGTGCTGATCGTCGAGGATGAACTCCTGCGGCAGCAAGTGGAGAATCTCGCGGTCCCCGGGCAGAGGCACGGTGCGCGCTTTGTCCACCGCCTGCCGGATGTCTTCGCGCGTGATCTCGCGCGAGCGCCCGCCGAAAGTAATGCCTCCGTGGCTGTTCATGCCCCGGATGTGGGCTCCGGCAACGCCGACCAGCGCGTGCTCCACGGGAACGCCGGCTACATCTTCGGCTTTTTCAACCGCTTTCTGAATGCTGCTCACTGCTTTGTCCAGTTCCGTGATCACGCCTTTGCGCAGGCCGCGTGACTCGCAGATCCCATGGCCGCGATAGCGCAGTCCGTTTTCGCCGATCTCGGCGACCAGGACGCAGGTCTTGGCGCTGCCTACGTCAACGGCGGTAATGAAGTTGGGAGGCTGACTCGGCATGGTTATCGCGGGTTCTGCGACGCCTCCTTGGGAATGGCCGGGCTCGGCTTTTTCTGGCTCACGCCAACGGCAAGCGGTGAGGCCACGGTCGGCGCGGGCTTCGAAGTCTGCGCCGGGGGCAGTGCTACTGTCGGCGCCGCTTTCGAAGCTTGCGCCGGCGGCAAGGCCACGGTTGCTGCCGGCTTTGAAGTCTTGGCGGATTCCGGCTTCGGCGTCTTCACGGAAGCCGGCGCCGTAACCGCACGCCATGGAGCCCCGGCATTTTTTGGGATCGCGGCGGTCGCCTGCTTCGCTTTCGGCTTCAGCGCCGCCCGGTGAACCACCGGTTTCGCCTTGGCTTTCGCAGCCGGCTTAGGCGGTTTTTTCGTTGGAGCGAGCGGCGTCGGATGCGTTACATACTTCTCGTAGTTCACGATGGCTGCCGGCTTCACACCTGCCGCCATCGCCGCTTTCGCCGCTGCTGGAGTCAGAACCGCTGGCCGCCGAATCCCCTCGAGATCCGGATTCACAATGATCTGCCCGTCGTACCGCAAATCCACCGATTCCAGCTTGTCGAATTGCTGGCGCCATTGCTGTACGTGAGTAACGTAAGTCTTGTAACGCTGCAGGTAGCTCCCCGAGCCAAGATGGACGAGCACTTCGCCGTTCGGATCGGCAACCACGACCTTCACGTCCTCAGGATCGGTGAGGTCCACCTCGCTCAGTTCCCTGGAGTAGCTGGCGCCGTCGGAATCGAGCTGTTGAACCAGTTCGTTGTAGTTCCTCATCCGAGCCGCGCGCGTGGAGAGCGGTTCACCGGCGTTCATGCCTGCAATCACAGGAAATGAATATTTGCGCTTGCCGCTGGGGGCGAGGTCCATCACCGTACCACCGGCGTCGATCAGCGAGATGCGCGAGCCGATCCGTGCAAAGGCCACCGGCGTTCGCTCGTGGATTTCAATCCCCAGCCGATTGGGCACAAACCGCATCACGCTCGCCGATTCCACCCACGGAATCTGCTCCAGTTGCTGTTTGCGCTGCGAGAGAGGGACGAAGAAGATGTTGCGGCCGATGTCGCCGCCCATGACTTCCATGATCTGCGCGTGCGTCACATGCTGCGCGCCGGAAATTTCGATCTGATCGCTGGAAGCGATGCGGAAACGCCAGGAGTGCTTGCCGTAGCGGTAGAGCATGGCGCTGGCAGTTCCGAAGATCGCCAGCACAAACACCGCCAAGGCGACCCATTTCAGCCGATTCGCTGTCTGTTTCGGGAGAGAACCACGCCGGACCGACACCCGCTTCTGTCCGCGCAGAAAAGGAGATTCCTGCTCCGCCTCTAAATCGAGCAGGCGCGAGTCGTCGAAGGGCTCGCGCTCACGAGCCTCGCCGGGAAGCGGATACAACTCTTCCTGAACTGCGGAGGAACTGGCTTTCCGCGTCACTCGTTCGGGTCAGTTGTCGTCAGAAAACCGCTGAGCGGAATTACTATAACTTTTTTTCGCGAATTGAGACAGTGCAAAGTTGGGCGCTTTTGTGGACTTTGTAATCTGGTAATCGGGTAATTGTGCAATTTGAACCCCTCTTGCGCCGCTTCCGCGTCTCCGAGGTGGATTTTCAAGGTTGGCGGTGCATGGCCCAAACTAGCAACCAGCAACTAGCGACTGGTCTTGAGCTTTTCCAGGATCATCGGCCCCAACTGCGACACATTGCCGGCGCCCAGAGTGAGGATCATATCGCCGGGTTGGGCCTGGGCGGCGGCAGCGGAGGCTGCGTCCGCAAATGAGGGAACGTGGACAGCGCTGCGGTTGCCCTTCTCAGCGATCCGGCGAGCCAGGACTTCGGCGGTTACACCCTCGATTGGCTTCTCGCTGGCGGCGTAGATATCGAGCAGGAAGAGCGAGTCGGCATCGACGAAGGCGGTGGTGAAGTCGTCCATTAGATCGCGTGTCCGCGTGTAGCGGTGCGGCTGGAAAACGACGTGCACGCGTTGGAACCCGCACTGGCGGGCAGCCGCGAGCGTCGCCCGAATCTCAGTAGGATGGTGTCCGTAGTCGTCAATCACGCTGACGCCGGCGGCTACTCCGCAAAACTGGAAGCGGCGGTCCACTCCGCGGAAGTTGTCGAGCGCGGCGCGGATCTGGTCGGCCGGGACATCAAGAGCAGTGCCCACGGCAATGGCCGCCGTCGCATTCAGCACATTGTGCACACCGGGAACGCGCAGTGTGAACTCGCCGAGATCTTTGTCCTTGTATGCAACGCGGAATCGGCTGACCGGCCGGTGCTCGCCCTGTGCCGAGCCGGTCCCCGCGATGCGAATCAGGAAGTCCGAGCCCTGCTTCGTCCCATACGTGGTCACGCGGCGATGTACGCGGGGCAGCAGCCGTTTGAGGATGGGATCGTCATTGCATCCCACAATCATGCCGTAGAACGGTATGCGCTCCATGAACTCCAGGAACGTCCGCCGGACGTCGCGCATGTCGCGGTAGCAGTC
>JACQDD010000284.1 GCA_016201265.1 Terriglobales bacterium
CGTAATATTCAACAGCACGCCCACACACGCCAGCGTCACAAACAAAGACGATCCACCATAGGAAACGAACGGCAGCGGGATGCCTTTGGTCGGCATCAGCCCCAACACGACGCTAATGTTGATGAAGGCCTGGAGCACGATCATGCTGGTGATGCCGACGGCCAGGAAACGGCCGAAGTTGTCCTGGGTGCGCAGAGCGCCACGCGTTCCGCGCCAGAGGAAGATGGCGAACAGGATCACGACCGTCAGCGCGCCGACCAAGCCGAGTTCTTCGGCAGTCACGGCAAAAATGAAGTCCGTATGTGGCTCGGGAAGATAGAACAGCTTCTGCTTTCCCTCCATCAGGCCGAGGCCGGTCACGCCCCCCGTCGAAACCGCGATCAGCGACTGGATCATGTGGAAGCCGCGTCCCTGCGGGTCGGCATAGGGATTCAGGAACGCCAGGATACGGTCTTTCCGGTAGGCAACGTGAAAGATCAGGAAATAAAGCGGCAGAATCGACGCCGCGAACGCGTATCCGAAGTAGCGTAAGCGCATGCCGGCGACAAACAGGATGCAGGCCGTGATGCCGGCGCAGGCAAGAGCCGTGCCCAGATCGGGTTGAAAAACAATCAGACCGAGGAAGACCACCGTGGGCGCGGCGGCCGGCAGCAGCGTGTTACGCCAGTCGTCCATCGCATTCGTCTTGTTTTCGAGAAACCATGCCAGGAACAGGATGAGCGCGGGCTTGGCCAGTTCCGAGGGCTGGAAAGAGACTGGGCCCAGATGGAACCAGCGGTGGGTACCGTGGGTACGGTCAAGAAAGAATACGGAAATCAGGAGCAGGGTAGTGAAGCCGAGCAGCAGGAAAACGAATGCAGGATGCTTCAGCCGCTTGTAGTCCACCCTGATGGCAAGGACCATGACGGCTAGTCCGGCGACCGCCCAGATCAGTTGTTTGACCAGAAATTCGTACGCCGACCCATAGCGCTCTTTGGCCATCACCGCCGACGCGCTGAACACCATGACCAGTCCGATGAACACGAGGATCGCCGTCACCGCAAACATCCAGCGATCGACACTGACCCGCTTGGCCACAGCAGTTCATTTCACCACAGAGACACAGAGGCGTTTGGCTTGTGGATTCTTGGCCAGGGGTGACTGTCTTGGTTCGCGGTGGCTCGTGGCTCGCAGCTCGCAGCTACTTGCCAGCCGCCAACGCATGCACCACTTCCTTAAACACTCGGCCGCGGTGTTCGTAATTCTGAAACTGGTCGAAGCTGGCGCAAGCGGGAGCGAGAAGCACGATGTCGCCGGTCTGGGCTGATTCCGAGGCCTGCCGGACGGCGTTTTCGAGGGTTTGCGAGGAGACGATCTCAGCCGCGCCTGCGATCTGCGCTTCGATCTTGGTGGCCGCCGCCCCGATCGTGTACACCCGCTTCACGCGCTGGCGCAGCAACTCGTTGAGCACGGTGTAGTCGCTTCCCTTATCTTTGCCGCCGAGAATCAGGTGGATATTGGCAGGGAATGATTCGAGGGCTTTGATGGTGGCGTCCACGTTGGTGGCTTTCGAGTCGTTGTAGTAGTCCACGCCGGCGACCTTCGCCACGAACTCCAGGCGGTGCTCAACCGCCTTGAAATTGCGCACTGCCTCCCGGATCTGCCCGGGCGGGCAGCCAACGATCGCGCCCATCGAGATCCCAGCCAGTACGTTCTCCAGGTTGTGCGCCCCTTTTAGCGGGATTTCCGAGAGCGGCATAATCTCCCGTTCGCTCTTCCCGTCGCGGAAGAAAATGTGCCCTCCGCGAACGAACGCCCCTTTCTCTACCTCTTTCTTCCGGCTGAACCAGAACAACTGCGCCCGCGTCCTATCCGCCAGTCCAGCCGTGGTGGGATCGTCGGCGTTGAGAACCGAAAAATCATCCTGTCGCTGATTCGCGAAGATTCGTGCCTTCGCGTTGACGTAGTTGATGAAGGTTTTGTGCCGATCCAGATGGTCGGGGGTGATGTTCAGGATCACGGCAATGCGGGGCCGAAACTCAACGATCGTTTCCAGCTGAAAACTCGAGACCTCAAGCACGATCCAGGTGTCGGGCCGAGCCTGATCCACGAAACTGATGGCCGGAGTGCCGATGTTTCCGCCGACCAGTGTAGGAAACTTCCCGGCCGCGATGATCTCGCCCGCCAGTGTCGTCGTAGTCGTCTTACCGTTGGCCCCGGTGATGGCCGCAATCGGACCCGGCAGAAACTGCGCCGCAAGCTCCACTTCGCCGATGACCGGCTCACCCAGCGCGCGCGCCTGCTCCAGTTGCGGCGCGTCGAACGGCACGCCCGGGCTCACCACGATCATGTCCTGCCCGCGGAACGTCCGGTCTCCGTGGCCGCCGGTTTCCACCGTGATCCCGTGCTCCAGCAGGAGCAGGATTTCGCTGCGCAGTTCGGCCTCCGGCTTGGAGTCGGAGACGGTCACGCGAGCCCCGCGCGATTTCAAAAACAAAGCCGAGGCCACGCCCGACCTGCCCAGGCCGACGACGAGCACGCGTTTGTTGTCGAGATCCATCAAACCATTTCACCACAGAGGCACAGAGACACAGAGAAAACCCGAATCTTTGTTTTCGTTTTTCCTCTGTGTCTCTGTGTCCCTGTGGTGAACAATCATCTCAGTTTCAGCGTCGTCAGCGCGAACAGCGCGAACACCAGCGACGCGATCCAGAAGCGCACAATCACCTTCGATTCCGACCAGCCCAGCAATTCGAAGTGATGGTGGATCGGCGCCATCTTGAATATACGTTTCTTGCGCAGCTTGTAGGAACCGACCTGCAGGATGACCGAAAGCGCTTCAATGACGAAGATCCCGCCGATAAAGGGCAGCAGCAGTTCCTGCTTGATCATGACCGCGACAGTTCCGATCGCTCCGCCCAGGGCCAGTGAGCCCACGTCGCCCATGAACACTTCGGCGGGGTGCGCGTTATACCAGAGAAATCCGATCGCAGAACCGACCATGGCGCCGCAAAAAATAGTCAGTTCGCCAATCTGCGGCATGCGCTGCAATTCGAGATAGGTGGCAAAAGTGGCGTGACCACTCACGTAAGTGAGAACTGCGAGCGCTCCCGCGGCAATCACGGTGCAGCCAATCGCCAGCCCATCGAGGCCATCGGTGAGATTCACGGCGTTGCTCGAGCCGACGATCACCAGTACCACGAAAATCACGAACGGGAGAAAGGCCAGCGGCCAGAATTGCGGATGCGCCGCCCACTTCTCGATCACGAGATCGGGCCGGAATTGCTTGAAGAACGGCACCAGGAGCTTGGTGGAGTATTGTCCGCGATACTGCAAAGCGATGAGGGCAATGGCGATCAGGGTGCTGGTTGCGATCTGCAAGCCGAGCTTGGCGCGGCCCGTCAGGCCGAGATTGCGGCGATGAACGACCTTCAGGTAGTCGTCGGCAAAACCGATGGCCCCGAACGCCACGGTGGAAAACACCGCGATCCAGACAAAGGGATTGCTCAAGTCCGCCCACAGCAGCGTCGGCACCAGGATAGCGATGGCAATCAGCAGGCCGCCCATGGTCGGCGTGCCCGCTTTCCTGTGGTGAGCCTGTGGGCCTTCCTCGCGGATGTACTGCCCGATCTGGAATTCACGCAGCCGCCGAATGACGATCGGCCCCACGATGAGGGCGGTGAAGAGCGCGGTCAGGCTGGCAAAGGCGGTACGGAAAGTGAGATAGCGGAAGATGCGGAAGGGCGGGAAGTAATGGAAGAGCTTCAGGTATAAGAGCCAGTAGAGCAAACCGCCTCCAGCACCAGTGGTTAGTGGCTAGTGGTTAGTGATTCGTTGTTGAATTTGCCGCGCTGACACCGATCTTTCGTTGCCACGTCTCCAGCGCTTTTTCCAGCTTTACATCGCGCGAGGCTTTTAATAGCACGGCGTCTCCGTCTCGCGTTTCGCGGGCGAGCCATTCACCGGCTTCCTCGGGAGTACTCACGAACTCTGCCTTCATGCCGACCTTAGCAGCCGCTTCCACCATCGGCTTCGCCAATCCTCGAACGCCGAGCAGAAAATCCAGCTTCTTGTTTGCGATGTGGCGTCCGCACTCGCGATGCAACTGCTCGCCCGTCGGACCCAGTTCCAACATCTCACCGGCCACCACAATCCGCCGCCGGGCAGGCATGGCCGCCAGAGTGTCCACCGCGGCCATGAGTGCCTTCGGACTGGAATTGTAGCAATCGTTGAGCACGGTGATGTTACCCAGTTGGACGACCTGTCCGCGTTTATCGGCGGGTTGGAGCGAGGGCAAAGTTGCGGCGATCTCCGAGGGTGTGATGCCGTGCTCAAGCGCTACCGCGGCAGCCGCGAGCACGTTGTACACGTTGTGCTTACCCAGCAGCGGACTGCGGACCGGCTGCCGGACTCCCTGGCTGACAAGATCGAAGCGCGTGCCTTCCGGGCCGAGAAGCTCGATGTTTTCTGCGCGGACGTCGGCCGTAGCTTTCAGGCCGAACAGGATGACTTTTCCTTTGAAATCGCGGCCAAACTGGCTGACGTACTCGTCATCGTCGTTCAGAACCGCGGTCCCGCCGTGCGGAAGCGCCTCGATCAGTTCGTACTTGGCGCGGGCGATTCCGGCGACCGAATCGAAAAATTCCAGATGCACCGGGCCGACCGAAGTCACGACACCCTCGTTCGGCAGGGCAATCCGCGCCAGCGCGGCAATTTCGCCCGCATGCGACATGCCCATCTCGATCACCGCCAGATCGTATTCCGGCTCCAGCGTGAGCAGCCCCAGCGGCAGGCCGAAGTGATTATTGAAGTTACCCCTGGAACGGTGCACGCGGTGCCGTACCGAAAGCAGATGGGCCATCGCCTCTTTAGTGGTTGTCTTGCCCATCGAGCCGGTGATCCCGATGCCGGTCTTGCCCCACAACTTCCGCACGGCGGTGGCCAGCGTTTGCAGGGCGACGAGCGTGTCGTCCACGGCCAGCAGGCCAGCCTTCGACGAGGAGCGAGCCAGTTGATCGTTGCGGACAACGGCGGCGAGCGCGCCCTTGCTCAAAGCCTGCTCGACAAAGTCGTGGCCGTCGAGGCGTTCGCCCTTCACCGCAAAAAATAGGTCGCCGCTCTGTATGGTGCGAGAGTCAATGGAGTATCCCTGTGCCAGCGCGCGCGGGTCGTAGTCGCCGGTGGCGGCGGTGAATTCGGCGATTCGGGAAAGAGACAGTTTCATTCCGTCTTCCCCGCGCTACTGGCTCGGGTAGCTTCGCAGTCGTAGCCCAAGGCTTTCAGGCTCTCCCGCGTAACCTCGGCGTCATCGAAGGGGATCCTGACTTCTTTAGTCACCTGCACTTTTTCATGACCTTTGCCGGCGAGCAGCACGATGTCGCCGGGCGCAGCCTGCTGCAAGGCAAGCGTGATCGCTTTCCGCCGGTCGGGCTCCATTGTGTATTTCGTCCCGGATCTCTGCAATCCGACCAGCGCATCGTTCATGATCGCCAGCGGCTCTTCCGACCGCGGGTTGTCGGAGGTCAGCACCACGAAGTCGCTTCCCTTGCCGGCGGCCTCGCCCATCAGCGGGCGCTTGGCGCGATCGCGATCGCCGCCGCAACCGAAGAGAGTGATGACTTTCCCTTTGAGTCCGGCGCGGGCGACGAAGTCGCGAGCCAGCGCCGTCAGGTTGCGCAGCGCGTCGTCGGTATGCGCGTAGTCCACCGCAACGGTGAAGGGTTGCCCGCAGTCCACACGCTCAAAGCGGCCGGGCACGCGGCTCAGATCGAAGATTCCTTTGGCGATCGCCTCAGCCGAACAACCCCGCGCATACCCGGCTGCCGAAGCGGCCAGCACGTTGTAAATGTTCACCTGGCCGATCATCGGTGACCACATCGCAATCTTTCCCCCGGGTGTCACCATCTGGAAACGGGTTCCGCGCCCGGTGATCTCGACCGACTCTGCGTGGAAATCACCAGCCGTCACGCCGTACGACAACACCACGGAACTCTTCTTCCTGCTCAACGTCAGCAACTGGCGGCCATATTCATCGTCGGCGTTGATGACAGCGGCGCGAGGCGGTTCGGCTCCACAGCCCTCGAACAACACTTCCTTGGCGCGAGAATATTCTTTCATGGTGCCGTGATAGTCGAGATGATCGCGGGTGAGGTTGGTGAACACCGCGACATCGAAAGGAATTCCAAAGACGCGCTGTTGCGCCAGCGCGTGCGACGAAACTTCCATCACCGATTCCGTCACCCCCTCGCCCAAGCCTTCCGCCAGCAGTTGGTTGAGTTCGAGCGCTTCGGGCGTGGTGTGGGGGGC
>JACQDD010000299.1 GCA_016201265.1 Terriglobales bacterium
CGGCCACGGCAAAGTGGAGAATTTTTCCGCGTTCATCGAGACAGGGCTGCTGCTGCTGACCTGCGTGTGGATCATCTCCGAGGCGGTGAAGCGGCTTTTCTACCACAGCGTGGAGATCGAGCCGAGCGTGGCGGCGTTTGTGGTCATGTTTCTTTCCATTGCGGTGGATGCGTGGCGTTCTCGTGCTCTGGGCCGGATTGCCTCGAAGTACGACAGCCAGGCGCTGGAGGCCGACGCCTTACACTTTTCGACCGACATCTGGTCGAGTGCCGTTGTAATCCTCGGACTCGCCCTGGTGCAGTGGGGGCACCGCTACCGAGTGGCGTGGCTGAGCAAGGCGGATCCGATTGCGGCACTGTTCGTGGCCGGCGTAGTTGTGTATGTGAGCTGGCGGCTGGCGCGGAAGACGATTGATGCTCTGCTCGATGCTGCTCCTTCTGGGGTGCGCAATCAAATCCTGGAACGGATCGGCGCGGTGGAGGGCGTGCTGGAAGTGGACCGGGTGCGAATTCGCCGGGCCGGGAACCGCTACTTCGCGGATGTCTCGGTGGGGCTGTCCCGCAACCTTACTTTCCAGCGCTCTGAGCAGATCGCCGATGAAGTGACTGCGCGGGTGCACCAGATTCTGCCCGATGCCGATGTGATGGTGCACTCGGTGCCGCGTGCGCGGCGGTCAGAAAACATCTTCGATCGCATCCGGGCAGTGGCCACACGGCACAATTTCAACGTGCACGATGTCAGCGTGCAGGACCTGAATGGCAAGATCCACGTGGAGCAGCATCTGGAGCTGGACGAACAACTCAGCATGAAACAGGCGCACGATGAGGTAACGCGCCTCGAAACCGAGATGCGGAACGACGTGCCGGAGATCTCGACGATCCTGACGCACATCGAGAGCGAGCCAGCGACCATCGAGCGGGGAGAACAGATCGTGCAAGAGCCGGGACTGGAGCGACGCTTCAAGTACATCATGAAAGAATTCCCGGAAATCGTTGATATACATGAATTTCAATTCAAGATGATCCGCGACAGATTGTATGTTTCCTGCCATTGCACGCTGCCGGATGACATGCCGCTCTCGCGGGTACACGACGTGCAAACGGCGCTGGAAATTCGTTTCAAGCAGGATGCGCCGGAACTGTTCCGAGTGCTGATTCATCCCGAGCCGATGACGGACAACCGGCGGTAGGAACCATTTACGATTGACGACTTACGATTGACGATTTGTTGTTGCGATCGGAGGCTGACGTGGACGACCGAACGGAAGCACTCAAGATGCGTACGCGACAGTTTGCTTTGCGGGTCATCCGATTGTTTCGTGCTTTGCCTACTTCGCACTTCGTAAATCTCACTTCCTTAGGTAGCCCATGATCGAAGCCACCGCCCTCTGGACCGACGATGAGCGTTTCGTCGGCACTGCGACTTCCGGACACGCCACCGTGATGGATGCCGCGAAAGACAAGACCGCCAGCAGCCCCATGGAACTGGTGCTGATCGCGCTTTGTGGGTGCACGGCCTCCGACGTGGTGGGCATTCTGCGCAAGAAGCGCGAGCCGTTCACGGGACTTGAAGTGCTGGCGCAGGGCGAGCGGGCTGCGGGGTATCCGGCGGTCTACTCGGAGATCAAGCTGACTTATCGCGTGCGCGGGCAGGTATCGCAGAAAGCGATGGAGGATGCAGTGCGGCTCTCGAAAGAGAAGTACTGCTCGGTTTCCGCCATGCTGGAGAAGACGGCCAAGATCAGTTACACGATCGAGCACGTGGCGTGAAAGCTGGGGCGCATCCGCTGCGGGGATACCTCTACATTGGAGGTGCGGCCCTGTTTTGGGGGATTGCGGCCACGCTGGGGCGGGCGGCATTTACCGAACGCCTGCTGCCGGGCGGTGCGTTGCGGGCGATTGATCCGCTGATCCTTTCGCAGAGCCGGGCCACGCTTTCGCTGGCGGTTCTGCTGCCGGTGCTCTTGCTGCGGCGCGGGGCTGCGGCGCTACGCGTGCCTGGGCGTGATCTGGTGCGGTTCCTGCTCATCGGAGTGTTTGGAGTCGCGGCCTCTAATTACCTCTACTATCTCGCCATTCAACGGACGAATGTGGCGACGGCCATCATTCTGCAATACACAGCGCCGGTCTGGGTGCTGCTGTATACCGTCCTGCGCGGAGGGCAGCGGCCGTCGTTACGGAGGAGCGCGGCGGTGGGACTCGCGGTGGCGGGATGTGCTCTGGCCGTAGGCTTTGTGGGATCGGGCGGGCTGCGTCTGGATGGGCTGGGCGTGATCGCGGCGACGCTGGCGGCGTTTTCGTTCGCGTTCTACAACGTTGGAGGACACAGCGTGCTCGCGAGGTATGACCGGTGGAAGGTGCTGCTGTGGGTGCTGGTGGCGGCCTCGACGTTCTGGATCTTCGTCAATCCACCATGGAAAGTTATGGCCGCCCACTATGGCCGCGAGCAGTGGGGATTCATGTTGATCTTTTCGCTGGTATCGGTGTTGGGGCCGTTTTCCTGCTACTTCGCGGGGCTGCAATATCTGGAGCCGACACGCGCCGTCGTCGTCAGTTGCCTGGAGCCGGTGTTCAGCATCGTCATTGCCGCGATCGCGCTGGGCGAGTTGTTGCGGCCGTTGCAGACGCTGGGGATCGTCGTGGTGCTGGTGGCGATTGTGCTGATCCAACTACCGGAGCGGGCTCGCGAGGAAGAGTTGGTTGTCGAACCCATCGAGTGAGCCGAACTACTCCAGGCTGCGACCCTTCGTCTCGGGCAGCTGTGTTGCCATCACGCTGGCCAGAAAAAATGCCCCAGCGCACAAATAAAACGCCCAGCTCAGGCCTTTGATTTGTCCTACCCATCCGATAATGAGCGGGGCCAGAGAGCTCATGGTGCGTGCTCCGTTGTAAGTGAAACCGAGGGCGCGGGCGCGGACGCGCGTGGGGAAGATTTCGCTGCCGATGATGCCTGAACCAGAAAAGAACCCGGTTCCAAAGAATGCAACGATTGTGCCCAGCACCAGCAAGACAGCCTGGGAACGCGCCATGGCGTACAAAGGCACCAGCAACGCCGCTGTAAACGTGTAGAGCATGAACGAGCGGCGCCGGTCGAGATGGTCGGCGACCCAGCCGAAGCTGGCGTATCCCGGGAACATGCCGAACAGGTTGAGAATGACCAGCAGAGAAGTAGTGCCCATGACGCCGAAGCCGCGTCCGCCCTGCTCGACCGGCAGCGACAGGTAGGGCGGGAGCCAGGTGAACAATCCCCACCAGCCGAACATACCGAAGAAGTTCAACAGAAGCAGAGTGATTGTGCTCTTGAGGTAGGGAGCACGAAAGATGCGGAGGAAAGAATCGTGACCGTACTTTTGTTGGGCCTGTGCGACGCGCTCGGAGTCTGTCGCCAGGCGATGGTGTTCCTTCCACATCTCCGATTCGGGCACGCGGTTTTGGATCCAGAGCGTGATCGCGGCGGGCAGGATTCCAACAAAGAAGACAGCGCGCCAATTGGCGTAGCGCAGGACAACTCCCGCAACCAGGGCGGCTAAGGCAAAGCCGATGGCCCATGAGCTTTGCACGATGGCGATGGCTTTGGCGCGAAGTTCGTCGGGCCAGGTCTCGGCGACCAGGGTCGCGCCGGTGTTCCACTCGCCGCCCATGCCGAGGCCGAGGATGAAGCGAAATATGGCTAACGACACGACACCCGTGGAGAGTCCCGAGGCGAACGAGCAGATCGAGTAGGTCAGGATGCTGAGCATCAGAGCGCGCTTGCGTCCGATGCGGTCGGCGAGGAAGCCGAAGAAGATGCCGCCGATGCCGGAGGCCAGAAGAGTCAGGGTGTAGAGCAGGCCGGAAGTGGCCTTGGACATGCCGAAATCGCGCATGACGTGAGCCAGCACCAGCGCGTAAAGCATGGCGTCGAAGGAATCGAGCATCCATCCGAGGGCGGCGGCCAGCAGCGTGCGGCGCTGTGCGGAGGTGGCCTGACGCAGGAGTTGGATGGGTCCGATGGCCATGCGGGGGCGATTGTAGCAGTGGTTAGTGGATAGTGGTTGGTGGTTAGAGAAACTGGAACGTGAGAGGCCGACTCGTGGGAGCCCAATAATTTCCAGCGCTCAACAGTCCTTTCAGAAAAGCGGACCGCAGGGGCTAAAGCCCGCATTCCTGGCGCTCTTATCGGCACGGCTAAAGCTGTGCCCTTCGCAAAACCTGTCTATTGAAACAGTTCTAACCACAAACCACCAGCCACTAACCACGGCGCACGCCCAGCCGCCGGAAATATTTCTGGGCCTTGGCGACGTCCCGTCCGATCTGCTCTCTTAACGCGTCCACCGACGGGAACTTGATTTCGTCGCGCAGACGATCGAGAAAGTGGATTTCGATTTCGGTTTCGGCGGTGACTTCCAGCGGATGGAAATTCAATAGGTGGCTTTCGACGGCGAACAGATCGGCGCCGAAGGTGGGCCGATTGCCGATATTGGTGACGGAATCGAAACCCTCGTTTCCAACGCGAGTGCGAGTGATGTAGACACCGTCTTTCGGGGCGAGTTCTTCGTAGCGCGCCAGGTTGATGGTTGGGACGGTGTATTTCGAGCCGTAGCCGCGCCCGCGACCGGCGGTTGAAAGAATGCTGAAAGGGCGCGCCAGCAGGTGGCGCGCGCGACTGACGCGGCCATCCCGGAGCAGCTTGCGGATGTGACTGCTGGAAACCGGCTCGCCGCGCAGGCGCATCTCCGGATAATCGTGGACTTCAAAACCCATCTCCCGGCCGAGTTCGCAGAGCGTCTGAATGTTGCCCGAGGCCTTGTGTCCAAAATGGAAGTTGTAACCCTCGTGCACTTCGCAGGCGTGCAAGCGTTTCTTCAGAATTTCGTGGGCGAAATGGTGCGGGGTCATGAGCGACAGGTCGCGCGTGAAGGGAAGCAGCAGGACCGCGTCGATCCCGGTTTCAGCGAGCAGGAGAATTTTTTCCGGCGTGGGAGTGAGCAGCTTCAGGTTGTGATCGGGGCGCAGGATGCGGATGGGATGCGGCTCGAAAGTCACGGCCATTGACCTGGCTTGGCGCGCTTTGGCGCGCGCGACAATTTCGCTGAGCACGAACCGGTGCGCCCGGTGCACGCCATCGAAGTTGCCGACCGAGACGATGGCCGGGCCGAAATCGGCGGGAACGTCGGCGAGTTTGTGGAAGACGTGCATAGTCGCTGGTCGCTAGTCGCTGGTCGCTAGTTTCTCTCGGATTTGCGTCATTTTCCGCGGTCCGTTCTCAATGCCCTGTTACGTAGTGGTGGCGCTGTCGAAGACTAGCGACTAACGACCAACGACCAGCGACTAGATCTCAAATTCCAATTTCATCCCGTCAAAGGCGAGCCGGACATTGGGCGGCAAAGTGGCGTTGGTCGCTTCATGCGGCAGGTCGTGACAGATATGAGTGAAGAACGCGCGCTTCGGCTTCACCTGCTCAACGATCCGCAACGACTGGTCCACCGTCGAGTGCGTGGGATGCGGCTTGTAGCGCAGCGCATCCAGAAACAGGATATCGAGGTCCCGCAGCCTGTCGAGGGATTCGGGCGGGACGGCGCTGTGATCGGTGAGGTAGGCGGTCGATCCGAAGCGGAAACCCAGGATGGGCGTTTCGCCGTGGATTATGGTCACTGGCTCAAAACGCGCGCCGAACAAATCGATCGGACCTTCGATGGATTTCAATTCCACCTGGGGCAGGCCGCCGAATTTGTAGTCAGCCTCGAAGATGTAGCGGAACATGTCGCGCAGGAAATCGGCAGCGTGCGGGGTAGCGTAGAGCGGCAGCCTGCCCGGTTTGTGCGCGAAGCTCAGCGGGCGCAGGTCGTCAATGCCAAGAATGTGGTCGGCGTGGGTGTGGGTGTAGAGAACGGCGTCCACCCGGGTGATTTTCTCGCGTAGCGCCTGCTCGCGGAAGTCGGGCGTGGTGTCAATCAGGACGTGATGCCCGTTGTAGGTGATCATCACCGATGGGCGGGTGCGGCGGTCGCGCGGGTCGGACGAATGGCAGACGGCACAGTCGCAGCCGATGGTGGGGACTCCCATCGAAGTGCCGCTACCGAGTACCGTCAGGGTGGCTTGCATCAGCCGTTGGTTCCTGTGCTGGGGCCGGGCGCCTCGGGCGGATGCGCCAGCGCGTTCGTGACTTCTACGTAGGCCATGCGCAATTCGTAGAGGCAGTTCTGCAGGAAGCCCTGCTCTTTGGAAGTGAGGTTGCCCTTGGTCTTCTCTGCGATCATGCTGAGTGTGTCGATGGTCTGGCGAGCACCGATCAGGTCAACGTGGGGCGAGCCCCCTTGTTCCACCATCAAGCCGAGTTGCATCATGGCGGTCATGTAGAGCGAGGCCATGAAGCGCTCGAAACTGACCTCCAGTTCTTTCGCCGAGTGACCGCTCAGTTCGACGCGGGCGTCGAGGTCGCGCGAGGATTGTTTGTAGGCATCGTGCTGCGCCTGCTGCTCGCTGGCGGTGGGCGGAGGGGGCACGTCCGGCGCGGGCGCCTCGGGGACAACGACCTGCGCGGCCGCAATTGTTTGCGGAACCGGCTCGGAGGTTTCCTCGACGGCGTCGGTGCGGAGTTCACCATCTGCAGTGAAGAGCCGGCGGTCGCTGACTTTGAATTCGGGGTCTTTCTTGTGTTCTGGCATATTCGAATAACTCTCCGTAGAGACGCCGCGTTTTTACCCAGGTTATGGAACGAACGCGAGCAGACTCGGGGCTAGTGTCAACCGCGAGTTCCCAGCCGTGAGTTCCTTTCCTGTTGCCTCGCGTCGCAGATAACCCAAGGCTACCCCGCGATCTCCCGCTGGCAGGGGCAAGATCGCGCTGCTGGTGATTTCGCCGACCTCTTTGCTGTCGGCCTGAATCTTCGCGCCGGGTTCGGGCAGGGGGCCTTCGACCAGAAATGCGGTGAACTGCCGATGCACGGCTCCACGCGAACGGATCCGTTCCACGATCTCCTGACCGAGGTAGCAGCCCTTGGTGAAATTCAGGGCCCGCATCTGCCCCGTCTCTTGCGGCAGGTCGCGCTCGCGGATGTCCTGTCCGAATTGCGGGATGCCGCGCGAGATGCGGAACAAGTTCAGCGCGGAGGTGCCGGTGGACCTTGCTCCCGCCTTGACCAGGGCATCCCAAAGGGCGCTAACGTGCTCCGGGGCGATCCAGACCTGCCAGGAATCTTTGGCTTCTTCTCCGGAGTGCAGCACGGTGATGGCGATCTCCTGCCATTGAACATCGCCAAACTGGAGGTAGGCGAGGTCGGGAACCGGGACGCCGGCGCGTTCGAGCACGCTGCGCGACTCGGGTCCGGTCAGGCCCAGCGCGGTGAGTTTTTCGCTGATGTCGGCCAGTTCAACGTCATCGGCAATGATGTAGTGATCGAACAGCTGCAGAACTTTGTCGCGTTGCGAGCGTTCGGTATCGACCAGCAGAGATTCGCCGCGGTTGAACGCGTACAGGTCGGCCTGGATGTGTCCCTGTGCATCGAGCAGAAAGGCATAGACGCCGTGTCCGACGGCGAGATCGCGGACGTTGTTGGTGATCATGCCGTTGAGCCAGCGGACGCGGTCGCTGCCGGTCAGAGCAATCTTCGAACGCCATCCCAGGTCGTACACGCCGCAAGTGGAGAGCAGGGCGCGGAACTCGGCGCGGAGGTCGCCGAAGTCGGGGGCCGCGTTCGTGCTGGCTGGCGTACCCGGGTCCGTTCCCGGAATGGTGGTGACGGTCATAGTTCAGGTCTTAGGTGTTAGGTCTCAGGAAAACAGCCCAACACACGCACCCCGATTCTTGATTATAGCGAAGGGCGGCGGGGAGCATGTGCGAGCTTGAAAGCAAGTTGATAGCGCGCAAAATCAAAACCTTTAACCGCAGAGGTCGCAAAGGAGTCGCAGAGGTCGCAGAGAAAGGCGGCCACGCGACGATTCGGTTGACGGCAACCGCAAGGTCTGCGATCTGGGTTAGTCTGCCACCTGCCACCTGCCACCTGCGACCTGCGACCTGACACCCGCCTTGTGATACCTTTCCCCGAGTGAGTCCACAGAAGCGAATCGCGGTTATCCCAGGGGACGGCATTGGGAAAGAAGTGATCCCGCAAGCGGTGCGGGTGCTGGAGGCGGTGGGCGCCGATCTGTCTTTGACCCAGTTCGACTGGGGGGCTGACCGCTATCTCGCTGACAAGACCACTGTTCCGCTGGACGGGTTCGCGACATTGGCGCGCGACTTTGACGCGATCCTGGTCGGTGCCTTCGGCGATCCGCGCGTGCCTTCGAACATTCACGCGAAGGAAATCCTCCTCGGCATGCGGTGCAAGATGGACCTGTATGCCAACGTGCGGCCGGTGCGGCTGATGGGTGCAGCGCTGTGCCCGCTGAAGGGGGTCGAGCCGAAGGACGTGGATTTTGTTGTGATTCGCGAGAACACCGAGGGTGTGTACGGTGATGTGGGCGGAGTGTTCAAGCAGGGAACGGTGGACGAGGTCGCGATTCAGGAAGACATCAATACCCGCAAGGGAGTGGAGCGCATCCTGCGATATGCGTTCGAATACTGCGCTGCGAACAAGAAGCTGGACGGCTCGCAGCGGCGCCGCCTGCTGATGTGCGACAAATCAAACGCCATGACGCATGCGGGCGGGTTGTGGCAGCGCGTGCTCAAGGAAGTGGGCGGCGAGTATCCGCAGATCGAGACGCAGCATATGTACGTGGACGCGCTCTGCATGCAGATGGTGCGCGATCCGCGCGGGTTTGATGTGATTGTGACCAACAACATGTTCGGCGACATC
>JACQDD010000287.1 GCA_016201265.1 Terriglobales bacterium
ATGAGCCTTGGTCGGCAACGTCAACACCTTTCTGCGAGACAAAGTGGCGCAAGAGCAAACCCCTCAAGCGCCGACGGTGAAGTGTTGCCTAAAATGTCTTGACAACGCACACCGTCGTTAGAGACAGGATGACAATTCATATTGACAGTTCACAAAATGGCCATTCACAAACTTGTTGTTGTGCAGCTTCATTGAGTAGTTCCGCAAGCTTTCAAAGCCTCAATCACTGCATCGTGAAAAGCGGGGCGCACCTGCTTGATGGCTTGGTTCTGACCGTCCGGCCAGGTGCGGTTCGTCAGCAAGGTTACCGAAAGTTGCCGGTCGGGGTCGATCCACAACGAGGTACCGGTGTAGCCGAGGTGTCCGAAGGAGCGCGAGCCGAAGTACTTTCCCGATTGCGAGGGTGAAGAGGGGGTGTCCCAGCCGAGGGCGCGGGAGGTGCCTGGGGGAGTGAGTTCGCGGCGGCTGAAGAGTTCGACAGTTTCGGGGCGCAGGATAGGGCGTCCGCCGCTGAGCATGGCGTGAGCGAAGATGGCGACGTCTTCCGCGGGAGCAAAGAGGCCGGCGTGACCGGCAACGCCGCCGAGGACACTGGCGTTTTCGTCTTGCACTTCGCCCTGGATCACTCTTCCGCGGAATGTGCCGGGGGCTGGCAGTGCGGGAGATTGCAGCGTTTGACGGACAGGAGTGTCCGTCCCACACTCGTCGGCGGTGGGGACTATGCGGTCTTTCCACGCTTTGGGTGGGTTAAACGTGGTGTGCGACATGCCGAGTGGGCCGAAGATTTCGCGCTGGCAGAAGGTGTCGAGAGGTTCGTCGGCGAGGCGCTCGAGGGCGATGCCGAGGATGATGAAACCGATGTCACTGTATTCGGCGCGAGTGCCGGGGTCGGCGGTGAGCTCGGTGGTGAAGGCCGCGGCGAGGAGTTCGTCGTGAGTCTTTGCGCGCAGGAACAATTTTTCGTAGGCGGGCAGGCCGGAGGAGTGAGCGAGCAGCATGCGCAGGGTTACGTCGCGGCGGCGGCCGTTATCTGTGGCGAATTCGGGGACGATGGCGGTGACGGGTGTCTCCAGATCCAGCAGGCCACGTTCGTAGAGAATCATCGCCATGGCGGTGGTGGCGATGGCCTTCGAGAGCGAGGCGAGATCGAAAATGCTGGTAGTGGAGACGGACGAGGAAGCGGGATCGTAGGTGAAGCGGCCGAGAGCGTGGTAGGCGATGAGTTCTCCGCTGCGGCTGATGGCGAGCGCGCAGGCGGGAAAGGCGCGGGCAGCGATGGCTTTGTCGAGGAGCGCGAAGGCGTCGCGGAAGGTGTCATGCTGTGCGGCGGAGTTGCGCACGAGGAAGGAGAAGCCGGCGGGCGGATTCTGAGTCGCGGTCAAGGTGGTTTGGGAACGCTGATCGGGTTATAGCAAAGGTGGGGAGTGGAGGCAAACGGCGGTAGCGCGAGGAGTTACTACCGGGGCGCGACGGGCAGCCGTCTGCTTGAGGGCCGTCTTGACGGTCGTGTACAGTCACAGCAGCGTGAAACCTCCGGCAAAAATTGTTCTGCTTTGTACTCTGCTATTTTGTGCGCTCGCTTTCTCGCAGGCCTCTCACGACTCCCGCCTGAGCGTTCTGGACTCCATTATTAATGACGCGATCAATCAGGGGCAGATTCCCGGGGCGGTGCTAATCGTTGGGCACGACGGAAAGGTGGCGTATCGCAAGGCTTATGGCAGCCGGGCGATCCAGCCGCGGCGGGAGGCAATGACGCTCAACACGGTGTTTGATTGCGCGTCGCTGACGAAGGTGGTGGCGACGACGACGGCCGTGATGCAACTGTGGGAACGCGGCAAATTTCGGATGAGCGATCCGGTGGCGAAGTACATTCCGGAATTCGCGCAGAACGGGAAGCAGGACATTACGATCCGGCAGTTGCTGGTGCATTATTCGGGGCTGGCGCCGGATCTGGATCTGGCGAAACCGTTTGTAGGGAAGGAAGCGGCGTATCGGATGGCGTTTGAGGAGACGCCGGAGCGGGCGCCGGGATCGCGGTTCGTCTATAGCGACATCAATTTTGAAGTGCTGGGGGCGCTGGTGGAACGGCTGTCGGGCGAGCCGCTCGATGCTTACAGCCAGAAGCACATGTTTGCTCCGCTGGGGATGAAGGACACGCGGTTCGTGCCGCCGCCGGCGTGGGTTTCGCGCACGGCGCCGACCGAGGAAGACGAGAACCATCACATGCTGCGCGGGGTGGCGCATGATCCGACGGCGCGGCGCATGGGTGGCGTGGCGGGGCACGCCGGGCTGTTTTCGACAGCAGATGACTTGGCGAAGTTTGCGCAGGCATTGTTGGACGGTGGACGCGGGGTGCTGACGGCGGCCACGATCGCCAAGATGACTTCGCCGCAGCAGCCGGCGACGGGGACGGCAGTGCGGGGATTCGGCTGGGACATTGACTCGCCGTTTTCGACCAATCGGGGTGAGTTGCTGCCGGTGGGGTCGTTTGGTCACACGGGGTTTACGGGCGTATCGCTGTGGATCGATCCGACGACGAAGACCTATATCGTGCTGATGACGAATGCGGTGCATCTGGGGGAGAAGGGGAGTGCGGTCTCGCTGCGGACGAAGGTGGCGACGGCGGTGGCGGTTGAGCTGGCGCTGAATCCAAGCGAGGCGGAGAAGCTGCGGGTGGCGACGACTACCGGCTACAGCGAAATGCAGAGCGCGGCGCGGAAGCTGGCGGTGCGAAACGGCGCCGTGAAGACTGGGATTGATGTGCTCGAGGAAAAGAACTTTGGTCCGCTGCGAACCGCGAGTGGAGCCGAGGTGCGGCGGATCGGACTGCTGACCAATCAGACGGGCGTGGATTCAGAAGGACGGCGGACGATTGATGTGCTGGCGCATGCGGCGGGTATTTCGTTGGATGTGATCTTCAGCCCCGAACATGGTGTGACCGGAACACTGGACACGACAGACATCGAGAATACGAAAGACGCGGCGACGGGCGTGGCAGTTCACAGCGTATATGGGGCGAACGATGCGGCGCGGCGTCCGGCAGTCGAGACTCTGAAAACTCTGGATGCGGTCGTGATTGATCTGCAGGATGCAGGCACGCGCTTTTATACCTACGAGACGACGGTGGGGTATTTCCTGGGGGCGGCGGCCAAGGCGGAGATCGACGTCATTGTTCTCGATCGGCCGAATCCGATCACGGGGTCGTTTGTGCAGGGGCCGGTAGCGGACGAGGGACGGGAGAGTTTCACGAATTATTTTCCGGCGCCGGTGCGGCATGGGATGACGCTGGGCGAACTGGCGAAGATGTTTAGTGCCGAGCGAAAAATCGGCGTGCGGCTGGAAGTGATCACGATGCAGGGCTGGCAGCGGGGCGACTGGTTCGACTCGACGGGACTGGGCTGGATCAATCCTTCGCCGAATTTGCGGAGTTTGACCGAGGCGGCGTTGTATCCGGGGGTGGCGCTGATTGAGGGCACGAATGTTTCGGTGGGGCGCGGGACGGATACGCCGTTTGAAGTCGTGGGCGCGCCGTGGATCAAAGGTAAAGAGCTGGCGGCATATTTGAATCAGCGCAGCATCCCGAGCGTGCGGTTTGTGCCGGTGACGTTTACGCCGTCGTCCAGCAATTACGCAGGCGAGAAGTGCGAGGGAGTGAACATCATGCTGCAGGACCGCAACACGTTCGACGCGCCCGAACTCGGAATTGAGCTGGCTGCGGCGCTGCACAAGCTCTATCCCAACGACTTCAAGATGGAGCGCATGCAGGAACTCCTGCTGAATCAGGCGACATTCGAGGCGCTGGTGGCGGGGCAGGATCCGCGGCGGATCTCCGAGGACTGGGAAGAGCGGCTGGGGACGTTCGTGGCGCTGCGGGAGAAGTACTTGTTGTACAAGTAGCTTTTGGCACTTAGCATTTGGCACTTGGCACTTGGCCAAACCTCTGCTTGCAAGTCAGGGGACTTCGCAGGTGTTCATGAGTCTATGGAGTCGGGGTGGAAGTCCATTTTAAGTGCCAAGAACCAAGTGTTAAGTGCTAAGTGCCAATTGCTGCTTTTCAGCTACAATAACGGCTGCCATGGCCGATTCCGAACGCTTTGCTCCGAATCCTTTTCACCGTTGCGCCGGCCCGAATTGCGGGGCGCTCAAGGGTGTCAACAACCGCTGGTGGGTGATGTGGACCTCATTTGGCGACTATGAGGCCCCAGTGCTCCATTTGGCGCCCTGGGACGAGGAGCTGGCGGTGCGGGAAGGCGCGCTTCCGGTGTGCGGAGAAGGTTGCGCGCAGAAATTGCAGTCACAATTCATGGGCAATCTGCGGGAGAATCAGGAGCGGCGGCGGGCGTAGGGAGCAGGGGATAGTGGTCAGTGGATAGTGATTCGTGGTTGGTTCCAGATCTGCGCGAGGCGCGAGCTAGAATGGCAGCGATTGAAGCGGGTCTCTCGGCAGCCTGATTTTTGGACAGCTCTAGCTATCCAGTATTCACTAGAACTGGTTTCAAGAATCACTCTTGGTCCCGCCCTTGAGTATCTCAGGGGCTAAAGCCCGCGTTTTTGGCGGCCTCGAGCGGCACGACTGAAGTCGTGCCCTCCCCAAAACCGATTTTTGAAACCAGTTCTAACCACTAACCACCAATCACCAATCACTGACCACTGATTTCAGCTAACCGGTGGCGGTCATGGTCGCATCAGAGTTTACAGGCGCGATCTCGAAATCATCCCAATGAGGTGAACGTCCCATGTGGACCCGTTTTCTATGTGCTTTCCTGGCGGCCGGGTGCGCGATGGCGCAGACTCCGGCATCTTCCTCGCCGCCGCCCGCGACCGGGCAAGCTGCGGCGCCAGCTCCTGCGGCTCCGGCGACTCTGACTATTCCCTCCGGAACGAAGGTCCCACTGGCGCTGAAGCAGGCGATCTCGACCAAGACGGCGAAGG
>JACQDD010000293.1 GCA_016201265.1 Terriglobales bacterium
CGCCGCCACAAAAACATGTACATGGACATTTCCGGCATTCCGCCGCAGAAGCTGCTCGAATATTTTCCGCGTCTCGAAGAAATTGCCGACAAAGTCCTGTTCGGCACCGACTGGCCGGGCCCCGGCGTTCCCGACGTCCGCGGCAACATCGAAAAATTCATGGCCGTGCCGCTTTCCGACGCGGCCCGCCGAAAAATTCTTTACGACAACGCCGCAAAGCTGTTTCCGGTGTAAGTGCGCTTTTGTGGGACAGGCTTTCAGCCTGTCCAGCACGGTGTAAAGCTGTTGCCCGTCATGTCGGGCTTGTTTCCTCGTCCGCCGGAGCTTCCTCGAATATCTCCACAAGACCCTCGGCGAAACATTCCGCCCCTGCCCGCTCCTGGCGCAGTACGTCCGCGCAGGCCGCTTGGGCCGCCAATCCGGCCGCGGCGTTTACGATTATTCTGCGTAGCGCCGCAGGCTGCTTCCTGCCGGACTGGGGCACAGGGGCCTTCCGCACATTGCGCTCGATTTCTGATAAGAGATATGACTTGACACAATAATGTCAAAAAGCTATTATTGAACGGCTCACGCTTTCGGTGTGTTCGATTCCGGGCGCCGCCCGCGTCAGTGTGCTTCATTGGGAGGTTCTCCAAAGATGCGATGATGCCCCATGATCCCCCATCATCGCGATCATCGAATCGGGCAACTCCTTCCGGATCAACCGGTTGACGATGTCGATGATGTGGGGGGGGTAGGATCTGGTGATTCTGGAGCGGCTCACCGCTGCCGCTTTGGCAATGTGGAAGGAAGTGTGAAGGTCGAGAGCAGGGAGTCAATGGCCTCACGAGTTCCTGACTTCTTGACTTCCTGACCTCTTGACCTCCTTCCTGCTATCATCCTTGGCGCATGAAACTCTCAGACAAAATAGTTCTTGTCCAAGGTGACTTGACGGAATCCTCCGCCGACGCCATCGTCAACGCCGCCAACAACGATCTCCTGCTCGGCGGAGGCGTGGCCGGCGCCATCCGTCTCAAGGGTGGTCCGGCGATCCAGCAGGAATGCGACGCCATCGGCTCCATCCCTGTCGGCTTTGCGGCCATCACTTCCGGCGGCAATCTGAAGGCGCGTTACGTCATCCACGCCGCCAGCATGCAGCTCGGCGGGCGCACCACCGCTTCCGCATTGCGCAGCTCCACTGCACACTGCCTGCGCCTTGCCGCCGAACAAAATCTGAAGAGCATTGCCTTTCCCGCCGTCGGCACGGGTATTGCCGGTTTCCCCATGCGCGAATGCGCGGAGATCATGCTGCGCGTATGCGTCGAGCACCTGAAAGGCAAGACCTCCCTGGAACGAATTCACTTTGTTCTTTTTGACCAGGCCTCTCTCGACGTCTTCGAAAAAGTGTGGAAGGAAATGCGGGAAAAAGACACCCTGGATGCCGGAGCGCGCTCATGAGCACGCGCATTCTTTTTATTTGCACCGGAAATACCGCGCGCAGCCAGATGGCCGAGGGGCTGGCTCGATCTCTTTCCGCGCCAGGAGTCGAGGTTGCCAGCGCCGGCACCCAGCCGAATCCCCAGGGTGTGCATCCCCTCGCCATCGAAATGCTCCGTGAAAACGGAATGGACGCGTCTGCGCAGCGCGCGAAGCACATCGACGAGTTGCAGGGCGAATTCGATTACGTCATCACGCTTTGCGACAGCGCCGCGCAGGAATGTCCGACTTATCCTGCGCGACGTGCGCGTCTCCACTGGGGGCTGCCCGACCCGGCTGCCGCGGACGGCGATCCCGCGCGCCAGCGCGTCATGTTCCGCGAGATTTGCGATGAAATCGAGCGCCGCCTGCGCGAGTGGATGGCCAAGGAAGGAATGCTCAAAAAGTCGTGAGCGCCCTATTGGAAAAAGTCCGCGCCGAGCTCGCCCGCTACGAGCACCCGCTCTTCGACTTCGGTGCGCGCCCCGCGCCCGGCGGCGTCGAAATCCTGATCCGCTTCAAGCCCGCCGAGCCGCAGGTCCACACGTACACGTATGTGATGCACAGCCGCGAAATTGAAAACCGTCAGTTCCCGTGGATGCTCCAGAAGCAGCTCTACGATTGCCTGCACGATTTCGTCATCGAAATGTTCACGAATAACCCGCAGCGCCAGGACTGATGCCCGCCGCCTCACAAACACCGCTCGGGAAATTGCTTGCCGCGCGCATCCGCGAACGCGGCCCCATCACCTTCGCCGACTACATGGCCGAGTGTCTCTATCATCCTGAGCACGGCTACTATTCCCGCGCGGAATCCCAGCGCTTTGCCGACTACTACACCAGTGTGGACGTGCATCCGATTTTCGGCCGCCTGCTGGCGCGCCAGTTCGCCGAGATGTGGGAGCGCTGTGGGCGCCCCGTGGAATTCAGTGTGGTGGAAGCCGGCGCGGGCGTGGGACGTCTCGCCGCGCACGTTCTCGACTTTGCCGCCCGCGTGCTGCCGGAGTTCTACGCCGCGCTGCGCTACGTTGCCGTCGA
>JACQDD010000294.1 GCA_016201265.1 Terriglobales bacterium
TCCCCTCCCATTCGCGCTCGATGCGCGAGCCTTCCGCCGAATAACCTTGCAGCGGCGCTTCGTCCGACGCCGCCGTCAACACGCACAGAACCATCGCCATCATTGGAGCAATAACCCGAAAACGCCGCATGAATCCCCCTTTGGAAAACGATTGAGTGATTTGTGATTTGCGATTGAGTGATTGAAGACCCGCAAAAAATCAGCCACTTTCCCTCAATCACTCAATCACAAATCACTCAATCACAAATTTTGTCGCTTCTACGGCTTCTTCTCTTCCGGCGGCAGGCTCGTGGGCACCACCGGCCGCTTCTTATGAAAATCGGTCGCCTGCTGGTACGCCTGCGCCACGGCTAGCGCTTCCGCTTCGCCAAACAGTTTTCCAGTGAAGACGATGCTCGTCGGCGTGCCGTCTCCCTTGCGGAAACCGTGCGGCACCACCACCTGCGGATGTCCCGTTAAGTTGGTGAGTAACAAATTCGTTCCGCCGAACGACGGTGCCACGTACACGTCCAGGTCCGCCATCAACTTTTCCATCTCCTGCATCAGCAGCGTGCGAATGCGGTTCGCGCGGATGTATTCCACCGCGGGGATGAGCTGCGCCTCGCGGAAGGAGTTGGGCCACGCGTTGGGCGTCTGCTGCACCAGCGTGTCGTCCTTGCCCGTGCGCGGCAGCTCGTCAAACGCCGCGCCCGCCTCAGCATTCAGAATTGTGCGCAGCGCGCTCACCGGATATTGATCGGGCAGCTTGATGGGGATCAGCTTGATGCCCAGTCCCTTCAGCGCGTCGATGGCGCGACGGTCAAACTCCTGCGACTCCTGCACCAGCGCCTTCTGTTCTGCGCGCTCGATATTTTTCGAGCGGTCTTCGTCGAAGAGCGTGGCCACGTAGCCGATGCGCAGCGCCTTGATGTCGCGCGCGGGCCACGCGAACGGGCGGTCCACCGAGCACGGGTCTCGCGGGTCCGCTCCGTGAATGGAATTAAAGATGATGGCGCAATCTTCCGCTGAGCGCGCGATGGGTCCGACCTTGTCCATGCTCCAGGAAAGCGCCATCGCGCCGTAGCGGCTGATGCGTCCGAACGTGGGCCGCAGGCCGGTGACGCCGCAGCGCGTGCACGGCGAGACGATGCTGCCCAGCGTCTCCGTGCCGA
>JACQDD010000291.1 GCA_016201265.1 Terriglobales bacterium
ACAAAGGCGGGGGCGTAAAGCCCCCGCTACAGCGAGATTAGCGGTTGAAGAAGGTGTCGGGGTCGACGTCGCCGGAGGGCGCGGTAGCGCCGTCGCTAAGGACGACGGACTGGCCAGTGATTTCGATGCGCTTGCGGCACTTGCGGCAGGCGACCAGGTCGTCCACGCGAACCATGTAGGAGCGGGCGGCAGCGAAATGTTTCTTGTCCTCTTCACCAGCGGCGCGGGGGAGCGCGGATTTCTTGGTGCGTTGCTTCCAGCGGATGGGATAGCTGGTCTCCTGCTTGCAACTGGGACACATCAGAGTGATGTTCTTGGTGACTTCCCGCTCGTCGTAAAAATTGCGCTCGTCCATGGCGAGGGCGATTTTACCAGAGAACATAAGGAACAGTAATCAGTTGTCAGTTTTCAGTTTTCAGTTGTGAGAAGACAGGAGGCGGTTAGTTGCCGCTCGCCTTGCTCTTGTAGAGAGGGGCCGGGGGCGAAGACTTTTGCGGGACTGACGCAGTGGCTGGGGCGGGGCGGCCTGCGATGTCGTCGAGAGTGACAAACTGGAGGCCGGCGCTTATCCAGAGGGGCAGCCAGTAGTCGAGGCCAGCGAGAGTGATGTTGCGGTCGCCGCGTTGCCAGCGGTGATCGCCGTCGTGAAGAAGAACGATATCGCCGCCGCGGACACGGCGCAGGCGGTGAAGTATGTCCGTAATGTGCTGCGGCTGCCAGTCGCGCGCCCAGCGGGACCACATGACCAGGCCGCGAAAACCGGCGCGACGGACCACTGAGGAGAGCTGCGGGCCGCGGATGCCGAAGGGCGGGCGCATCCAAATAGGCCGCCGGCCGCAGGCTTTTTCGATAGCCTCCTGGCAGCGGGCCAGCTCAGCGTCGATCTTTGAAGGGGCTATCCAAAAAAGGGACGGATGAGTGTCGGTGTGATTGCCAATGGTGTGGCCGGCGGCAGCGATTTCCTGGACGAGGGCCGGGCATTCGCGGACGTAGCGGCCAATTAGAAAAAAAGT
>JACQDD010000292.1 GCA_016201265.1 Terriglobales bacterium
GATGCGGCTACCTTCCACCAGGACCGCATGCGGGCGGACGACTCCATCTTCCTGTACGCGCACAAAACCGGGGAGCCCGTTAGCATCCCGATGCATCCCGAGTTGAAGGTGGCGCTCGACGCGATTCAGCCCAACCCGCGCGGCTACTACTCTTGGTCGGGCGCCAGTGCCGTCACCACGGCCACCGACAACTGGCGCCGGCGCTTCGAGCAGGTGTTCAAGGCGGCTGGGGTTGACCACGGTCACCCGCACCGCTTCCGGGACACCTTCGCGGTGGACCTTCTGCTGCGGGGCGTGCCGATTGATCAGGTTTCGGTCCTGCTGGGCCACTCGTCGGTGAAGATCACCGAGCGGCATTACCTGGCCTTCGTGGCAGCGCGGCGGCAGCAGATTGCCGAGTCGCTGCGCCGTGCCTGGGCCAACGACGGAGCCGCCGAGTAAGACTGAGTGGCACGACGTGTGGGACATCACACCCCGCTTCTGCTTTTTTCCTCGTTCGGTTTGGACACAATGGCGGGACGCATACAACGACGGTAAACCCGCTCTGCGACACTGACCGGGATACGAAGCGTGACATAGTCCCGCTGGTGACCTTTTTTTTCTTTGCCAAACCGGAGCACGCCCGGCTCGTGCCGAAACATCCGTCGAATGGCCGCAGGGGATAGCCCCCACATGCGGGCAATCTCCTTGACGCTGAAGTGGCGCGCGTTGAGCGCGACGAGCTCAGTCATGGACGCTTCTCGATACAGGAAATCTCGCCGTGCCTTTCTGCCGGCGGACTCCAACTCCAATGTGGCCACCGCCTCCCGCCTTGCAGGTCGAGTGTGCAGATGCTGACGTGGCTTTGCTCTAGATCAGCATGCGCCTCAGGTGATTCCGCGTCGAGATGGTCGTTCTGGAGGTTTCCTGAACTTGCCCGGAGGATGCCGGAACTTTCGAGGCAGTGAAAGCGCAGCTCGCTGGAGCTGATGGGACGGTCAGCGAAGACTCGCTCCGTGTAACGGGTTCACTGTGCGGCACTTAACTTAGCGGCCGTGTTTTGTCGTGTACTTTCGGAGGATCTCCTGACTTTTCCGCTTCGGTCGCCCTGTCCTGCCGCTCAGGAAGTCGTTTATGGTGTCGGGATTCAACTTCGTCTCTTCGATGCAATGCTTCACGCCGTTCCGGTCGATCCCTTGCCGAAGTGTTTCCCGCAACCGCTCAACAGGGTCGCCGGCCGCCCCCTGGTTCGCTGAGCGCTGCATTTCGTCTCGCAGCGACTTCAGCATGTGCTCCTGCAGCTCCAGTCTCCGGATACACTCCACGGCGGGCAGTTGTAGGCTTCCGTTCGCGGGTAACTGTGGGAAGATCTCAGCCCTGCGAGCAACGTAGGCGAGGTAATTCCTCAGGTCGTAGAGGTAGGAATCAAAATCACCGAGCCACCGAACGGTTTCCGCCTGCTTGCGCTCGTACGAGGCCTGCA
>JACQDD010000288.1 GCA_016201265.1 Terriglobales bacterium
CTTCGCCGGAGCACTCGCCTTTGGCGCCGTAACCTTTGCCGCGGAAGACGCGACCGTCCTCCAGCGCAAGGATTGCTTGCATTGGAACTCCTGGGAGTGGATTTTATGAATTCTAGCAGAAGAAAGGTCGCAGGTGGCAGGTCGCAGGTGACAGGAAAATCACGCAAAGCAGGCAGTCCTAATTTTCCTGCTCCCTGCGAGCTGCGACCTGCCAGCTCCCTAGCGCAAGCGCCCCAGCTTCTCCATCGGCCAATATCCGAAGACGGCTTTGCCGTAGATGTAGCGTTCGTTGACGGGGCCGAAGTCGCGGCTGTCCTTCGACATGGTGCGGTGGTCGCCAAGCACGAAAAAGCTGTGCTGCGGCACGGTGATCTCGGGAAAGGAGCGGGCGTCGGCATAGTCGCTGGGAACGTAGTCTTCTTCGATGGGGTCGCCGTTGACGTAGACTTGGCCGTTTTCGATGCGAACGCGATCGCCGGCTACGCCGATCACGCGTTTGATGTAGTTCTCCGAAGTGTTGCGCGGGTAGCGGAACACGACGATGTCGCCGCGGGCGATCGGCTCCCAGCGATAGACGAACTTGTTGACGAAAATCCGCTCCTGGTTTTCCAGGCCGGGCATCATGCTGGTGCCTTCGACCTTTACCGGCTGATAGAGAAAAATGATGATGAAGGCGGAGATGGCGAGCGAGACGAGCAGGTCGCGCGCCCACACGGCGACTACGGGCAACGACCTTGAAGCGGGTTGTGTTGGGGCCGCCGGGACGGGCGGCTGCGGGCTCCCCACATCGGGCATCGTGGTCACATTCTATACGGAAGGCGTTTTTCGGGCGAGGGGCGCATGGGAGTTGAACCGAAGTCAGAGGTTGGATTGCAGAGGTGAAAAGCTCACATTGTCAGCGGCACTGCTGGAACCTTGGGCTTTAACCTCTGCAATCTGACCGCTGACCTCTGTCCTCAGCCAGTTGCCAAGCCCGCCCTCTTCCCCGTACAAACAAAACAGACCCATGACGGACTATTCTATCTTTCCGGCGATTAATGCGACGTTGAACGGGTGCAGCGCGGTGCTGCTGGTGATCGGGCGGGTGCTGATTGCCAGCAAGAAGAGGGCCGCCCACCGGGCTGTGATGTTGACGGCGGTCGGCACCTCTTCCCTTTTTCTCGTTTCCTACCTCTACTATCACGCGCACGTGGGCTCGGTGCATTTTCGGGGTACTGGGTGGTCGCGGCCCGTGTACTTCACGGTCCTGGGCACACACACTGTTTTGGCGGCGGTGATTGTGCCGCTGGTTCTTGTCACTTTGAGCATGGCGCTGCGCGAGCGTTTCGACCGACATCGGGCGATTGCGCGCTGGACGTTTCCCTTGTGGTTGTATGTGTCGGTGACGGGCGTGGTGATCTACGTGATGCTGTACCGCGTGTTTGCCTGAGACCGGCAAACAGGAGCCAGTGATCCCGGTCACCGACTGGTGTTAATTGCCCCGCGCAAGATTCCTCTGAGCCTCTCCCGGGCTCCAAGCGCCCCAGAATTGCCTGGCACGTCCCGCGGTTCCTGGGTGGCACTTGGAGGATTGAAATGAGCCTCCACGTCGGTCTTGATGTCGGCGCGACCAGCTTAAAGCTGGTTGCGTGCAGTTTGTCCAGTTCCCTGCCCGTCAGTGAACAAGCACTGCCGGAAACTTTTCTCAAGGTAGCGTTTCCTCCTGGCAGCCTGCTTCCGGGCCAGAGGTTCCTGGTGTCGCGCTATCGGCGGATCCAGGGAGATCCGCTGGCGGCAGCCTATGAACTTCTGTCGGAACTGGAACAGTGGGCAGGGACGAATGCCATCGGCACTCTGCGTCTGACCGGATCGGGCGGGCGCCGGATTGCAAACCTGCTGGGCTGCGGGTATGAGAATGAGTTCCGGGCGCTGGCCAAGGGGGTGCGCTGCGTTTACCCCGAAGTGCGGACGATCTTCGAGATGGGCGGTGCGTCGTCGCGCTACCTGCGGCTCGATCCCGCCGACACCAGCGGCTACCTGGGCATCGTGGATTACCAATTGAGCGGCGATTGTGCGGCGGGAACCGGGTCTTTCATGGATCAGCAGGCCTCGCGGCTGCGCTACTCGGTGGAAGAAGCAGCGGCGGCGGCCTGCGCCGAATGTTCGGCGGCGCGCATTGCCGGGCGGTGCTCGGTGTTCGCCAAGACCGACATGATCCACGCTCAGCAGCGGGGATACTCCACCGGGCAAATCCTGCGCGGGCTGTGCGAAGCGATCGCGCGCAACTTCAAGTCGAGCATTGTGCGCGGGCGCCCGGTGGTTGCGCCCGTGCTGTTCGTGGGCGGGGTGGCGCTGAACGAAGCCGTGCAGCGAGCCCTCGCGCAAGTGTTCCACCTCAAAGAAAGTGATATGGTGCAGCCGCAGATTCCCTATTGCCTGAGTGCGCTGGGAGCGGCCCTGTTCGCAACGGAACAGAAGGAGCGGCCGATCCGGATCACGCTCAGCGCCCTGCAGCAGGCGACTGGCGTTCCGGAAACGGCGTCGAGCGAACCTTTGTCGCTGGAAAACGTGCGGCTCTTGCGGCGAGATGTCACGAAGGCCAAGCTCGGCCTGAATCCTGGGAAGATTGAAGCTTATCTGGGAATTGATGTCGGTTCGGTCAGCACCAACCTGGTGGTGCTTGACGCCACTGGCCGTCTTCTCGAGGAGATCTACCTGCCCACCGCCGGGCGGCCCATCGAAGTCGTCAACGACGGGCTTCAGGAAATTGCCGAAGAACTCGGCGCGTATCTCGACGTCCGGGGCGTGGGCACGACCGGCTCCGGACGTGAGCTGATTGGCGAACTGGTCGGGGCCGACACGGTTAACGACGAGATCACCGCGCACAAGACGGGCGCCATGTACGTCTGCCAGCAACTCGGAACCAACCTGGTGGACACCATCTTCGAAATCGGCGGGCAGGACTCGAAATTCATCCGGCTGGACCGCGGCATCGTGGTGGACTTCACCATGAATGAGGCCTGCGCCGCGGGCACCGGCTCGTTCCTGGAGGAACAAGCGGAGAAGCTGGGAGTCTCGATCAAGGGCGAGTTCGCGCAGCTGGCGCTGGCCTCGAAACATCCGGCGCGGATGGGGGAGCGCTGCACGGTGTTCATGGACCGCGACCTCACCGCGGCCCTGCTCGAGGGGGCGCAGGTCGGCGATCTGTGCGCGGGGCTGGCGTATTCGGTGGCGATGAATTACCTGAACCGCGTCGTGCGCGGGCGCAAGATCGGCGAGGTCATCTATTTCCAGGGAGGCACGGCGTACAACGATGCGGTGGCGGCGGCGTTCGCGCAAATTCTGAAGAAGCCGATCATCGTGCCGCCGCACAACGGCGTGATCGGGGCGATTGGCATGGCCCTGCTGGCGCGCGAGCGCATGCAGGAAGCGGACCGTCCCAGCCGCTTCCGTGGCTATGACCTGAACCGCGTGGACTACACCAGCCGCGACTTCGTGTGCCGTGCCTGCTCGAATGACTGCGAGATGAAGGAGTTCGTCATCGAGGGGCAGAAAAGCTACTGGGGCGACAAGTGCTCCGACAAATTCCGCAAACGGACCCGGACGGACCGCGAGCCGGTGATTGCGGACCTGTTCGAAATCCGCGAAAGGCTGCTGCACCAGACCTGGCGCCCGGAAATTCTGGGCGAGCGTAAGGTCGGTATTCCCCGCGCCATGTTCTTCTATGACCGCTTCCCTTTCTGGAGCACTTACCTGCAGGAGATGGGCTGCCGGATCGTGCTGTCGCCAGCGACCGACGGCGCGATTGCGGCGCGCGGCGAGGAACTGGCGATTGCCCAGCCCTGCTTCCCGGTGCAAGTGGCGCACGGGCATGTGGAAGCGCTGTTCAAGGCAGGGGCGGATTTCGTTTTTCTCCCCAACGTGGTCAACATGGAGTCGCCCACGCCCAACTCGGCGCAGTCGCACCTTTGCCCGTGGAACCAGACGCTGCCCTTTGTGGTGCGCGCGGCGGCCGGACTTGAAGAAGTGCGGGATCGGCTGCTGATCCCTACCGTGCACTTCCGGTTGGGAGAACGGGCGGTCAAAGCACAGTTGCGGTACTTCGCGTGCGAGCAAAGGTGGGCGCATCGGCGCAGCGACCGTGCCGTGGAAGCGGCCTATCGAGCGCAGCGTGAATTCCAGGCGGCGCTGCTGGCCGAGGGCAGGAAGGCGCTGCACGAGGTTTGGCGGAGAGGGGAGCCCGCGATTGTCCTGGTCGGACGCGCCTACAACCTCTATGACCGCAGCATGAACTGCGACATTCCGCGCAAGCTGCGGACGCTGTATGGGGTCAACGTCATTCCGCTCGATTTCCTGCCGCTGGATCTCGAGGACATCAGGTCGATCAATGCCAACATGTTCTGGAGTTCGGGACGGCTGATCCTGGCAGCGGCGAAGTTTACGCGGCGAGATCCCGGCCTGCACGTGATCTACATTTCGAATTTCAAGTGCGGGCCCGATTCGTTCATCAAGCCATTCCTGTCAGAAGCGGCGGGAAAGCCCGCGCTCTTCCTGCAGTTTGACGCGCACTCGAACGATGCCGGCTATCTGACCCGGTGTGAAGCCTATCTCGACAGCAAAGGATTCCTGCGATGTCCATCTTCCACCATACCTGCGTAAGGAATACGGTCCCGCCTCACCATCCGCTTTACGGGAAGGTGGTTTATGTCCCCGCCATGGCCGAAGGCAGCGCAGAAGCGTTTAGTGCGGCGCTGCGCTGGATGGGGATCGAGGCGCATCCGACGCCACCTTCTGACGAACGCACGCTCGAACTGGGCGGCAAGCACACCAGCGGCGACGAGTGCTATCCGCTGAAAGTCACGGTCGGCGACTTTGTGAAAATCACGGAGCAGCCGGGCTTTGATCCCAAGCGCACGGTATTCATGATGGCCACTGGCGATGGGCCCTGCCGCTTCGGCCAGTACGTGCCGTTTCTTCAGAAGTTGCTGGAGCTGCTCGGGTGTCCCGAGATTGGCATATTCGCGCCGAGGACGGAGCACGGGTACGAGGCGCTTGGGAATTTTGGCACCGCCTTCGTGCGGGGGGCGTGGCGGGCGCTGGTCTCAGCCGACATGCTGCGTAAGAGATTGTTGAGGACGCGACCGTATGAGCTCGAGCCCGGGGCGGCGGACCAGGCGTTCGGAGAGTCGGTTCAGGATTTGTGTGAAACGCTCGAACGCAGCTGCTCGGCCTACGATTGCCAGAGGAAGGCGATCGTCGAATCGCTGGAACGGGCACGGCTGCGTTTTGAAGGCGTAGCCACCGAGGAAACGCAGCAGCGGCCTTTGATCGGCGTGGTGGGCGAGATTTTTTGCCGGCTGAACAATTTCTCGAACCACGACCTGGTGCGGCGGCTGGAGAAGCAGGGCGCCGAGTGCTGGATCAGCGACATCGCCGAGTGGATCGGCTACGCGAATCAAGAAGCGGCTCGCAGGCTGCGCCTGGAAGGACGCGCGTTCTCGGGCGACATGCTGAAATGCCTGTTGCGCAGCCGAATCCAGCACCAGGACGAACACGCATTGCTGGAAGTGTTCGCGGACGACTTCAGGGGCTATGAGGAGCCTTCCTATGCGGAAGTGATGGAGCTGGCGCGCCCGTATCTGCCCAACTACGGCGCCGAGGGCGAGATGGTGATGAGCGTGGGCAAAGCAGGCTACCTGGCGCGCCACGGCGCGGATGGGATTGTGGACATCAGCCCGTTCACCTGCATGAACGGGATCGTGAGCGAGGCAATCTACCCGCGCCTGAGCCGGGACCTGGGCGGGATTCCCATCCGGAACTTCTACTTTGATGGCACGCAGTCGGACCTGGACCGCGACGTGGGAATCTACCTGGAGCTGGCGCGGTCGTACCGGGAAAAGAAGACGTATGGGAGGGAGAGGCTCGGGCGCGCGCGACCAACCGTGGCCGCCTGAAGCGGGGTTGCCGGGCGCCCCGGCAGAAAAGCATTAACCCTGTAGGACACAAAGGAACGCGAAGGAAAACCGGGAAGTCGCTGAAATTCCCTCGTGTACCTTCGTGTCCTTCGTGGTTATCGCTTTTCGCTTAGTCACGACACGCTGCCTGCTGATTTTCCGGCCCCCTTTGATTTCTTGTCGCTCTCCAACGTGCCCTTGCGCGCTGCCGGATTCATCACAAATTCACTGTTCATCCGACACCGCCGCAGGTGGGAGAGATTCTGCTATAGTGAGCCTCTTGAAGGAGCCAGAACTCATGAAAAGCGTGAACAAAGTCATTCTGGTCGGAAACCTGGGCAAGGATCCCGAGATCAAGTACACGCCACAAGGCAAGCCGGTGGCGAAATTTTCGCTGGCGACCAACGAGCGATACAAAGACAAAGACGGCCAGTGGCAGGACCGCACCGAGTGGCACAACATCGTCCTGTGGGAGCGTCTGGCGGAGATCGCTGGGGAGTATCTGAAGAAGGGCGGCAAGGTGTATATCGAAGGCCGCATCCGAACTGACTCCTGGGATGACAAGCAAACCGGTCAGAAAAAATACATGACCAACATCATCGGGCACGACCTGGTTCTGCTGGGCGGACGCGGCGAGGGCGGCGGTGGCGGTGAGTCTGCCGGCGGAACGCGCGGCGTAGCCACTTCTTCCGCAGGCAACAACTTCGACCAGCGCACCCCGGAAGCCGAGCCCGCCCCGGCAGCGGCCGGGCCGATTACGGACGAGGACATACCGTTCTAGGCACTCTGAAACCCAAGCAACAAACCCAGCTGTTCCCGGACGGCTGCCAGCACGGCAGGCGGAGCTTCATCGAAGTAGCGGGCGTTGCGGGCACGCCAGTCCAGGTTCTTGATCGCATCGGAAAGAACCACGCCCGTGACCTTCAATCCTGCGGGCAAGACCACCTCGAATGGATACCCTTTCGGTTGATTTGTGATGGGGGCGACTATCGCGAGTCCGGTCGGCCGGTTGTAGCTGGCGGGCGATAATACGATCGCTGGACGCCAGCCCGCTTGCTCGTGCCCGGCCCCCGGGTCAAAGTCAATCTTGATCAGGTGTCCTGTCTCCGGAACATAAAGCGCTTTTACCATACTTCCCTGCCGACGGGCTTACCCCAGTCTTGCTCATGGTGGAGGTTCTCCGGGGTGATGCGCGCGACCAAGTCCCGCAAGGTCAGCTTCGGGCGGGCGGGTTCAAGGGCAATGCGGCCCTTTTCCACGCGGATCTCCAGGTGATCGCCGTCGCGCATCTCGGCTTTTTCGAGCACGACCTTGGGCAGGCGCACGGCGTGACTGTTGCCCCACTTAACCACCTGCACCTTAACGGTTGCCATGGCTGATCCTCTCCTCCGGTAAGTATATACATTCGGATAGCCATCCGCAACAGGACTTGCCGGGAGTATCCTCTTCGATGCGAGGTCCACCTATGACTTCTCTTGCCGACAAAACCTGCGTTCCTTGCCGGGGCGGGGTGCCGCCGCTCAAGGGGAAGGAACTCGCTGATTTTCATCGTCAGTTGCCGAAGTTGGCCCAGTGGAACGTAGTCAACGAACACCATCTGGTGCGCGGCTACAAGTTTCCGGACTTTCGAGCGGCGCTGGCCTTCGTAAACCAGGTTGGAGAGCTGGCGGAGGAGCAGGGGCACCATCCGGATATCTTGCTGGCCTGGGGGAAGGCCGAGATCACGATCTGGACGCACGCGGTGGATGGGCTGACGGAGTCGGATTTCATCCTGGCGGCGAAGATTGACCGGCTGCAAGAATCGTAACCACAGAGGACACAGGGCGGCACAGGCGACCAGGGGGTGTCGTTGCTGTCGCGATGTCTTGCCAATAATAGTTGCCATTGCCAAATATATATGGCATAATATCGAACATGAAGCTCCGACTAGACAAGCTTGGGCGGGTAGTTCTTCCCAAACCATTGCGGGCGCGTTACGGACTGCGCCCAGGGACCGAGTTGGAGGTCAGCGAAGGCGCGCAGGAGTTTGCTCTTCGCCCCGCGCGCCCCAGCCCCAGTCTGGTGAACGACCATGGAGTCTGGGTCCATCAAGGCGTGCCCCAAGGCAGAGTTGATTTCGACAAGGCACTTCGCGAAGACCGTGAAGAGCGCCTGAAGCAACTCGGCGGAATGGAGTGAGGTTCTACTTCGACACATCCGTTCTGGTAGCGGCAGCAGTCGCTCAGCATCCTCATCACGTCGCGGGACTCGCCGCATATCGCCAAGTAATGAGCGGCAGACACTCCGGAGTGGTGTCCGCTCACGGATTGGCCGAAACCTTTAGCACTCTTACCCGCCTTCCGCTCACCCCCATGATCCATCCCACCGAAGCGTACCGCTATATCACTGAGAGCGTAGTACCCCACTGCGAGACCGTCAGTCTCCAGGAAAATGATTACCTGGCAATGCTGGAGTCCGCGGCGAAGGCGGGGTTGCGCGGCGGAATCCTCTATGATGCGCTGCAGCTGCGGTGCGCTGAGAAAGCGCGCTCCGACCGGATCTACACCTTCAATCTGATCGATTTTGTTCGTCTGGCCCCGCAGCTCCAGGACAAGATTGTGTGTCCGTAGTCTTCCAGTTCGACGCTCCTCAATGCTGAGCCACGAGAGCCTTCTACGCGCCTCCTGCCGCCGGCGGCCGCCGGATCGCCAACCCCCAGAGTGCCGCCGGGATCAGCACGAGGAATCCGGCGACGCTGGCGACGTGGCGGGCGGCAAAGCCCCAGTCCACGAAACGTCCTGCCAAATAAGCTCCGGCGGCGATCGTGAACATGCAGAGCCCGAGATCGGCGGCGAAGACGCGGCCGCGGAACTTATCTTCGCTTTGCAGTTGCAACAGCGTGGTGGAAAAGACCCACACGATCGAGCTGCCGAAGTGGGCCAGCATCACGCACAGACTGGCCTGCCAGAGATGTCCGGCCACCCCCAGGAGCGCGTAGCCTGCGGCCGCGCCGACAAATCCCCAGAAAATCGCGACTTCGAGCCGGCGTATCCAGTGCCCGGCCCACGGCGCGGCGAGCAGCGGGCCTAACAGTGCTCCCAGTCCGCGGGCGCCGAGCAGCAGACTCATGCCGAGAAATGCGCCGCGTGCGGGGTCGAGCCCGTGCCAGCGGACTGCGAACTCGTTCTGTCCCATAACGGTGAACAACACCCAGCCGGGACCGATGATCAAATTCCCGGCCTTCACGAAGACCGTCGAACGCAGCCGGACATGGGCGCGAACGTAGCGGATGCCGGCAAGAATCGGCGAGAAGTCCACCAGTTCCCGCCAGCGGAACGGATGCCCATCTTCGGCATGGGGCTCAGCGAAGCGCATCCGGAAGATAAGCACGGCGGAGATAAGGAAGGAAATCGCGTTGAACCCGAAGACGGCATCGCGTCCGAGCAGGGCTGCGACGATTCCACCGGTGGTCGCGCCGAGCATCAGGTTGATCGACCAGGTGGTCGAGGAAAGAGTGTTGGCGAGAACGACGTCTTCGCGGGCGACGATGTTTGGGATTACAGAACTGCGGGCCGGCTCGAAGAAGGCGGCGAGCAGGGTTTCGGCCACAAGCAACGGATAGACGAGCCAGACCATTTCTTTCGAGCGCACCAGCAGCATGCAGAGCACGATCAGCATGCGGCCGAGGTCGGCGGCGATCATGACGTGTTTGCGGCGCAGGCGATCGTTCAAGACTCCAGCGGTCGGGCCGATGAGCGTCTGTGGCAACACCTGAAGAACCAGCGCCAGGGCGAC